>JACMPN010000250.1 GCA_014377495.1 Candidatus Sericytochromatia bacterium | reverse complement strand
TGGGGCAGCTCGACGAGGCGGATCGGCCAACCGCGGGAGCCGCCCTGACGGCTGTGATCACGGCAGCCCGGGCGGCCGGCGGGATCGTCGGCATCCACTGTTGCGGGGCGGCGGACTGGGAGTGGGTCGTCAGCCTCGGTTGGGACGTGCTCAGCTTTGACATGGCCATCGGAGCCCCGCTCGGCGTCCTCGCCCGGCACGTCCAGGACGGCGGCGGCATCGTCTGGGGGTGCCTGGCCACGGACCGTGACCCGGACGTGGTCAGCGCCGAACAACAGCTGTCGCTGCGTTGGTCCGCCGGCGCCCTGGATCCTGCGACCTGGTCCAAGGCGGCGATGGTCAGTCCGGCCTGCGGGCTGGGCCTGTTGCCGCTGGCACGAGCGGAAAAGATCAGCCACGCCCTGGCGGGGATGACGGCCGATTGGCGGGATGGCCGGCGGCCCTGGGAGCCTGAACGACGTTGATGCCGGCGCCCGAAAAAGTCGGCGGGGGTGGCGTTCGAGGGCACTACGCTGGGGGGTGGCGTTCTCACCTCACCCCCCAGCCCCCTCTCCAAAATGGAGAGGGGGAGCCTTTGTGCGTTTCGCTGTTCTCTGGTCGCGCCGCAGGGGCGAGTCCGTTGGCATGGGCCGTGAGATGGGACCACGGGTGACGACGGGCGCCCGGCACTTCCGGTGGTTGCTCCGAGCCTTGCTCCTGCTGTTGTTGGCGCCTTTGGTGCTTACCGCCTGGGGGCTGTGGCTGCGACCGATCAGCCCATTGGGACCGGTCGATGCCATCTTCGTGCCCAACGGGGATCCGGACTTCGCCCGCACCCGCTATGCCGCCTCCCTGTTCAAACTGGGGATAGGGCACTGGTTCATCGTCAGCGGCAGGGGTGCTGGTGGCGATTCGGCCCCGCTGATGGCGGCTGAAGCGCAGCGGTTCGGCGTCCCGGCGACACGGATCCTCATCGAGCCCATGGCCACGACCACGGCCAAGATCGCCCGGCTCTCCGCCCCGCTCATCGAGCAGCACGCTGTCCGTCGGGTACTCATCGTCAGCTCGCCGCTGCACCTGCGGCGGATGGGCATGGCCGCCCGGAAAAAATGGCCCGGTGTAACGGTCCTGACCGTGGCCGACGACGAACCTTTCGATCCCTGGTGGTGGCAGGATGCGGCGCAGTGGCCGGCCGTTTGGCGGGAAAGCCTGAAGCTGATCGGCTACACCCTGCGTGGTGACATGCTCTGACCCGCTTCAAGCCACCAGCCGCCGAATCGCCCGTGCGGCGTACCCAGCGAGCAAGGCAGCGCCTAAAGGCTCCCCCTCTCCACTTTGGAGAGGGGGCTGGGGGGTGAGGTGAGAACGCCACCCGCCAGCGTAGTGCGCTCGCACGCCACCAGCCGCCGTATCGCCCGGTCGCCCTAAACCCGGGCGGGCTGCTGCGACGGCCAGAGGTTCAGCTGCATCGCCTCGCGGACTTCGGCAAGCACGCCTTGTGCCTCGCTGCGGGCTTTGCGGTTGCCTTCGGCGACGATCTCCAAAAGGTCGTCCGGCCGGGCTTCCCAGTGGGCGCGCCGTTCACGGATGGGGGCGAGGGCCTCGCTGAGGACGTCCGAAAAGCGGCGCTTGCAGGCGACACACCCGATCAGGCCACCCCGGCACTCCTGGGCGACGAGCGCCTCCATGGCGGGGGCGAACACCTGGTAGTACTTGAAGACGTTGCAGATCTCGGGCGTGCCGGGATCGTCCCGTTTGATGCGGGCCGGATCGGTGATCGCGTCCTTGACCCGGGCGGCGATCTGCTCGGGCGAGTCGCTGAGGTAGATGCTGTTGCCGTAGCTTTTGCTCATCTTGCGGCCGTCGAGCCCGTTCAGGAGGGGCGTCTCGGTCAGCTTGGGCTGCGGCTCGGGGAAGACGTTGCCGTACGTGTGGTTGAACCGCCGGGCGATGTCCCGCGAGATCTCCAGATGGGGCAGCTGATCCTTGCCGACCGGGACCAGCTCGCCTTTGACGGCGAGGATGTCGGCCGTCTGCAGCACCGGATAGTTCAGATGCCCGATGGCGAAGATCTCCTCCATGTGCAATTCCTGCGCCTGGTCCTTGACCGTCGGGTTGGTTTCCAGCCATTTCACCGGTGTGATCATGCCGAGCAGCAGGCTCAATTCGGCGATCTCGGGTACGGCCGACTGGACGAAAATGGTCGCCTTGTTCGGATCGATGCCGACCGAAAGCCAGTCCAGCACGAGTTGCCGGGTATGCTCCCGCAGTTGACTCGTGTCCTGCCAGCCGGTCGTCAGCGCATGCCAGTCGGCGGCAAAAAAGAAGCAGTCGTGCTCCTCCTGCATCGGCAGCCAGTTCATCAGCACCCCGACGTAGTGACCGAGGTGCAGGCGGCCTGTGGGCCGCATCCCGCTTAGAATTCGCCGTTTGGACATCTCAAACCCTTTTACCATCCCAGAATTTCTCCCATCATAAGGCGAAGCCGCCCGAGGGCCAAGGCATGTCGCTGCGCAGCGGACCGGTTTGCAAACCATCGTTCCGGGTAAGTTTCAAGCAGGCGGATATCAGCGTCAGCGGGGACAAACCAGGGTGAACGGATCGATCGGCGGCAACCGCCCCGGCAAGCTCGTGCCGGTCAATCGGTCGGCCATTGGGCGCATGTCGCAGCCAGCAGCCCCGGCCTCACAGCAGATCGGCGATCTGGCCCGGCAGATGAGCGAAGGCAGCGTCGGCAACATGGTCCCTCTGGTGGCCCTCGGCAAAGCGGCGACGACTCTGGCCCCCGGCCTCATCGACTACGTCTTCGGCACGTCGACCAGCCTGACCCCGTCGGCCCTGCAGGAAATGGGCTCCCGGAATGACAAGACGGCTTTTTTCAAGGCGCTGCTCCCGATGGCGATCGCCTCGGAGCGCAAATACGGGGTCCCGGCCTCCGTG
>JACMPN010000249.1 GCA_014377495.1 Candidatus Sericytochromatia bacterium | reverse complement strand
CCCATGCTGCCAAAGGGCTCCCCAAAGCACAAGCCCCACCTTTGGGTGGTGCTTGTGGGGCAGTATGAAACCGGCAGTCTGGCGGCGGCGCCAGCGGGGTCCGGGCCGAAAGCACCCGGTGCGGACCCCGCAGACGTCGTTTCTAGGAGGAGGCCGACGCCAGAGTCCGGGTGGCCGTGGCCGCGACGGACGCCGCGACAACCGCGCCGGCGATCACGGTCGACTCCGGATCGATCAGATCGGGGAGGGTCAGGCCGACAGCCTTGGCGATATCCTCGGCCAGCGAGGGATTCGTCGGGAACGGCAGGTCGCCACGGAGGATCTCATAAATATAGGGCCGGCTCAGCCGCCCCTGCAGCTTGAGGAACAGATCCCGCCGAGTCATCCCGGTCACCCGCATCTGCTGCCAGAGCCGCAAGGTTGCGGGTGGGAGGCGGTTGTAGTGAGTCCGGTACTCCTCGAACTGGAGGGGATCGAGGTCGCAGAATTTCGCCAGGCGCTCAATGGTTTCCGGCAGGTGCGGGAAGGGCACCTTCTGGTTGAGGATCCGCGAAATGTACTCCGGGGTGAGCCCTGTCGATTCGGCAAAAGCCTTCTTCGTGAGATTGAGCTCGGCAATCCGTTGCCGCAACAAGACGGCCGAGGCCAGCTTCTTCGTGCGTTTCATGTTTGTCACCCGCGATCATCATTCGACGATGGTTATGGGAGAAAGCAAGCGGCGCCCGTCGGGTGCCCCGTCCCCTCTCCGTGTTCACATTACGGATGATACCGGGCGAAAATTACAGTTTTGTCTCATCGGCATTACATGTTTTTGACATTATTCGGAGCGCCCTCGAGGGTTGCCAGATCGGCCCCCGGTTTGCGCTGCACGACTGCCTGCTCTGCCGAACCCAGGAGCACGAGGGCGGCCTGGTAGGCACCGACCGCCTGATCGGTCTGGCCCGTCAACAGGAAAGCCTCGCCGATCTGGCTGAGCACCCGGGCCCGGGCGGCATCCGGTAAAAAATGGTCCTTGCCGAGAGCCAGTACGTCCTGCCAGTGATGCAGGGCCGTCTGAGGGGCGCCCTGCTGCATGGCCCGCTCGGCGGCCTTCATCAGATAGCCCAGGGCCTGCGGCCGTCCCCCGTCACCGGCCCGGACATAGTGCCAGGCCAGCAGTTCGACGATCTCGCTCAGGTGGTGTCCGTGCTGCCGTTCCAGCCAGCCGGCGACAGCACCGTGCCAGTGGGCCCGCTCCGTCTCGGTCAACGTGGCATAGGCCACTTCCTGGGTCAGGTTGTGGCGGAAGACGTAACGTCCGTCCCCGATCGAGACGAGCAGATCGCTGCGGGTCAGCTCGGCCAACGCCAGGTCCTGCCAGGCATCCACGAGCAGGTCCCGCAGCATCGCCGCCGTAAAGGTGCGGCCGATGACGCTGGCCACCTGCAGGCTCCGCCGCTGCGGCGGAGTAAGATTGCCCAACCGCCCCATCGCCGCTTCGCGCACGGTTTTGGGCAGGCTGAACCGGCCCGTCGTCATCCACATGTCCCCATCGCTCGGCAGCCCCCCGGACTCGACGAGGGCCTTGAGGACCTCCTCGATGTAGTAGGGATTGCCCGCCGTATGCACGAGCAGTTCCTCGGTGACGCCGCTCGACAGGTGGACGGCCGGCAGGCGGGCCGTGATCAGGGCCCGGATCTCCTCGCTGTTCAGCGGGGACAGGACGATTTCCTGGAACCAGTTCGCTGCCGTGTTCAGCCGCTTGGAAAGCCCGACATCCGTGCGGTAGGCGAGGACGATCAGCAGCGGGATGTCGGAGGTCATCATCATCAGGGACAGCAGCGTGGCCAGGCTGACCTCGTCCGCCCACTGCACGTCGTCGAAGACAAGGACCAGGCCGTTGCGGTGGAGCGCCTCCTGACGGAGGAACATGGCCAGGGCCAGGGCGGTCTCGTCACCGACCGCTCCCACGTCGGAGGGCTCACTCAGCGGCACGCCGAACAGGTGGGCCAGCAGCGCCACCCGGCGGGCGTACGGCAGCTCGGACTCGCAGGGCACCTGATGGTCCCGGTCGTGCATGTGCTGGGCCAGCCGGGCCTGGATGACCAGGGGCGGCTCGCCGGTGACGTCGAACAGGGCGGCCAGGGCATCGGCAAAGAGGCCGTTTGGCCGTAGCGTCGCCCAGGCCTGGGCCCGGGCTTCCAGCCAGGCCGAGGGGGCGTCGTCACCGAGGTCGTGCTTGGCTTCGGCGATCAGGCGGCTCTTGCCGAGACCGGCCTCCCCGGTGATGGCGATGACCCCGCCGTGGCCGCCCCGCAGCTGGGCGGCCATCGTGCGGACCTGTTCACATTCCCGCTGACGGCCGATCAGCGGCGAGTGCGTCTGCCAGGCCGGGGGTGACGGCAGACGCCGGGCCCCCAGCTCATATACGGCGATCGGGGCCTCGATGCTGCGATCAAGCACCTGGGGGACGGGTGCCGTGTGGACCTGTTCGCGGACGAGCCGGCAGGTCGGCTCGGAGATGAGGATCTGGCGGTTTTTGGCCTGCAGGGCGAGCTGCCAGGCATGATGCAGGGTGGTGCCGGCCACGGCCAGGGCCCCGTGCCGCCGCTCCGCCCAGACGGGCCCGGAGTGGATACCCAGGCGGACGAGGCCATCGCCACCGGCGGACTCGGGCTGCCAGCTCTCGATGATCGCCTGCAGGGCCAGGGTGGTCGTCACGGCCAGGACGGCGTGGTCATCCCGGGGATCCAACGCGCCAAAGGCGATCACCAGCCGGTCCAGATCCTGTTGGACGATAAGGCCCTCCGCCTCGGTGGCCGTGGCGACCAGGGCCGCCAGGAGGGCCGGCACGCCGTCAGCAACATGGGTCCCGGAGACCATCACGGTGACGACGGTGGCCACGACAAGCATGTCCTGATCGGGCAGGTGCGCCGGGGTGGGCCCCTCGGGGCGGGATTGGCCGCAGCTGTAGCAGAAGCGGGCGTTGGTGGGACCCTGTGTGCCACAGGCGGGACAGTGCATCGAGCCTCCGAAGGGCAGCCATCCGGATGGCGCTGACCCGATCATATACCCCGGCCGCAGGCTCGCGACAGGGGGCGACATGACTCGCATCCTTCCCAATCGGCCCGATGACCAAACCCGTCGCGGCTGGTCTGCGTCGCCAGCCATTTGGTACAGTGGGCGGGTTCGCAGCAGGCGCAGGAACCGGCATCCGCCGCCCGCGCCATGGGAGGCAGACCGTGGACACCCGAGGACATGGCAGCCGTTGGCTGATGGGGCTTCTGATGGGACTGGCGCTGGGCCTACCGGCCATGGCCGGACCCAAGGCCGTGCCGGATTTCGTCCTGCAGCCGGCGCCCCTGGCATCGGCAAGTCCCTGGCAGGTGGCGGGACGGGTGGTCTTCAAGGCCACCGGGCCCAAACCCGTGCCGGCGGTGGGGATCGCCCTGTTCCTCACGTCTGCGAATGGCCAGATCGTCGATCGGGGCCAGACCGACGCCCAAGGTCAGTACGTATTGTCAGCCCCCGGTCCGGGCCGCTATGAGGTCCGGGTCGACCAGTCGGCAACGACGCGACGCCTCGGACAGCTGGTGGCGCCGTTTAAACAAGTGATTAATCTACCTTGAAAGGATACCTGGACATGGAACGGACGTTTGTGGCGATCAAGCCCGATGGGGTACAACGCCGGCTGATCGGTGAATTGATCAACCGCTTTGAGCGGCGCGGCTTGAGCCTGGTGGGCCTGAAGCTGATGAACGTGACCCCGGAACTGGCGCAGAAGCACTACGCCGAGCATTCCGAGCGGCCTTTCTTCAAGGGCTTGGTGGCGTACATCACCTCGGGTCCCATCGTGGCCATGGCCTGGGAAGGCAAGAACGCCGCGGCGCTCTGCCGGCAGACCATCGGTGCGACGAAGCCGGAAGCCTCGGCCCCCGGCACGATCCGGGCGGACTTCGCCGTGGAAATCGGCCGCAACCTCGTGCACGGTTCGGATAGTCCCGAGTCGGGCGCCCGTGAGCTGGCCCTCTGGTTCAAGGACGAAGAGCTCGTCTCCGGCGAGACGACCCTCTCCAAGTGGATCTGGGAATAGGTTGATGCGTTGAGGCGGTCCAGGGTGGTCGCCTCCCGATCGAAGGCTCGGCTAAGGTCCATTAGGACCTGTCGCCGAGCCTTCGTCGTAATCCGACTCACCCTGAACCACCTCAACGCACCAACTGGCACCTTTGTTCATAATTCACCAACCACAGTTCACGATTCTCCAACCGGCTCCTTTGTCTGGGATTTGCGATCCCTGATCCTTGGATGCGATACACTGCGGCCGTTTGCACACGCACGAGGTATCCCCAGTGAAGTTCCAGAGTCTGCCCGGCTTTCGCGATAGCTATCCCGCCGACATGGCCATCCGCCAACACATCATCACCGGCTGGAACGCCGTGGCCCACCGCTACGGTTTTGAGCAGTATGACGGGCCGCCGCTCGAGTCTCTGGAGCTCTATGTCGCCAAGAGCGGCGAGGAAATCGTCGGTCAGCTCTACAACTTCACGGACAAAGGCAGCCGTGAGGTGGCGATGCGCCCCGAAATGACGCCGACCCTCGCCCGGATGGTCGTCGCCAAGGGCTCCAGCCTGCGCCGCCCGGTCAAATGGTTCGCCATCCCGCAACTCTTCCGCTATGAACGCCAGCAAAAAGGCCGTCTGCGGGAGCATTGGCAGTTCAATATGGACATCCTCGGCGAAGCGGACGTCGCCGCCGACGCCGAACTTCTCGCCGCCGCCATCGATTCGCTGCGCATCTTCGGCCTCGAGTCAGCGGACTTCATCGCCCGCGTCTCCGATCGCCGCCTCCTGTCCGCCATCCTCCTGCACCTCGGGGCCAGCGAAAGTCAGGTCCCGGCCGTTTTTGCCGTCGTCGACAAATGGGAGCGCCAGCCGCTCGCAGTCAGCATCGACAAGCTCGTCACCGCCGGCATTTCCCAGACAGGGATCGACGGTCTGCAGGCTGCCATGCGCATCCGCCAGGATCATCCGACGATCCACGCCCAGATGCAGGCCTTCGAGGCCCTTTGCGCGGCGGAAAAATGGCTCGACCCCGCCGTCACCGAAGCGGTCGACCGCATGAAACGCTACGTGGAGATCCTCGACGCATACGGCTTAGCAGCGTATCTCCAGCTCGATCTGACCATCGTCCGGGGTCTCGCCTACTACACGGGCATCGTCTTTGAGCTGTTCGACGCCAAAGGCGAGTTGCGGGCCATCTGTGGCGGCGGCCGCTACGACAAGCTGATCGAGACCCTCGGCGGCGACCCGATGCCGGCTCTCGGCTTCGGCATGGGTGACGTCGTGCTGGCCGAACTGCTCAAACAACGAGGCCTGCTGCCGGATACCAAGCCTACCCTGGATGCCTATATCGTCCAGGTCAGCGCCGACGTCGAAACCGTCGTCCTCGCACTGGCCCGCAAGCTGCGTGACGACGGGCTCAGTGTCGAACGGGCCTTCACCCTGGCAGGCGTGGGCAAACAGCTGAAAGCCGCCTCGGCCCTGGGGGCCGCCAAAGTTTACATCGTCGGTCCGGATGAGATCTTCGGCAGCCAGCAAGTCGTCGAGCGGGACATGGCCACAGGCACCGAGCAGCGCATCAGCCTGGCCAGCCTCCTGGGTGACGCCCTTGCCGGCAAGCTGGCCACGCGCTAACGACAACAGGCCTTCCGGAGCCGCTGACCTTGTTGCAAGCCAGCCGCCGCACGTGCGAACCCGCTTCGCAGGCCGTTTCAGCCCCTCAGGGGGTGGTTTCTACGCGTGACCACGGATTACAATGTCAGTGGTCGGACATGCGTGTGGAAACCACCGCCGAAGGCACCACGGGGCAACGACCGCAACCCGCGGAGGAAAGATCATGACGCAAGTGTTGAGCGAGTCCCCGGCCAAGTCGACGGCAGATTACATTGCCCTCGAAGACCATTACGGGGCCCATAATTACCATCCGCTCGATATCGTCATCAACTCCGCCAGCGGCGTCTGGCTGACCGATGTCGAAGGCAAGCGCTATCTGGATTGTCTCGCCGCCTACTCGGCCGTCAATCAGGGCCACTGCCACCCGCGTATCGTCCAGGCGATGATCGACCAGGCGCACCGGGTGACGCTCACCTCCCGGGCCTTCCACAACGACCAGATGCCCCTGTTCTACGAGGAGTTGTCCGCCGCCTCGGGCATGCCCCGCATCCTGCCCATGAACTCCGGCACCGAAGCCGTCGAGACGGCGATCAAAGCCGTCCGCAAATGGGGCTATCACGTCAAAGGCATCCCGGCGAACCAGGCCGAGATCATCGTCTGCAGCAACAATTTCCACGGCCGCAGCATCACGATCATCAGCAGTTCCACCGAACAGCAGTACCGGGACGGCTTCGGCCCTTATACGCCGGGCTTCACCGTCATCCCCTTCGGCGACGTCGAGGCCCTCAAGGCCGCCATCACCCCGAACACCTGCGCCTTCCTCTTCGAGCCGATCCAGGGTGAAGCCGGCATCCTCCTCCCGCCCGACGGCTTTTACCGGGCGGCCTACGAAGTCTGCAAAGCCCAAAACGTCCTGTACATCGTCGACGAGATCCAGACCGGCCTCGGTCGCACGGGCAAGATGTTCGGCTATCAGCACGAAGCCGACATTTTCCCGGACGGGATCATCATCGGCAAGGCCCTGTCGGGCGGCGTCTATCCGGTCTCGGCCTTCCTGGCCACCGACGAGGTGATGGACGTCTTCCGGCCAGGGGATCATGGCAGCACGTTCGGCGGCAATCCGCTCGCCTGTGCCGTGGCCAGGGCCGCCCTGCAGGTCATCCAGGACGAGAACCTCATCGAACGGGCGGCCGAGATGGGCGACTATTTCATGGCCCGGCTGCAGACGCTGCAGAGTCCCCACATCAGTGCCGTACGCGGCCGGGGCCTGATGATCGGCCTCGACCTGAACAAGCCCGCCCGCCCTTTCTGCGAACAGTTGAAGGAACGTGGCCTGCTCTGCAAGGAAACCCACAAACACATCATCCGGCTCGCCCCGCCGCTGGTCATCGGGCGCGACGACATCGACTGGGCCTTCGAGCAGTTACGGGCCGTTCTGCAGTAGGGATTTGGGCGCTGACATCGGGGTCGGACAGGCCAGTTTCGGCTGACCGCAAACCCAGGCCCAGAGTGCCGGGATTTGCTTGGTCCCAAAGGTGGGCACCCGCTATAATATGGGCGACGTGCCCTTTTCACCGCTTAGACGCAGGAGGTCTCCGTGGCTGCCGTTTGTCCGATCCTTACCACTGGCACCAATGCGATCACGTGCATTGAACAGAACTGCGCCTTTTGGGACGCCACCTACACCCAGTGCGGCGTCCTCTCCGGCCCCCGCCGGATCAGCGACTCCTTTGAGCAGTTGCAACAGGTGATCAACGAGATCAAGGTCAAGATGTAGCGCCGGAGGTGGGCGGGGGACAGGTCCTATATTGTGGCTCTGTCGCCTGCACCGCTCGCTCCCACATGGGCGATGACTGGCCAGACGCAGTTTGCCGGGATTACCCAGTTCACCACATAGAACCAGCCCCAGTCACCATCTCAACAATTAAGGTGGTGACTGGGGCTCCGGTGTTTCCGGACTGCAGGACGATTGTTGACCCCAAAACGCCGTCGCTACGCTGCGGCGGTCCAAACCGGTCCTAACCCATGCGCAGCCCTGATGCCGTCAAGAGTTGAGGTGGTGACTGGGGCCTCAGCGTGCCCTGAATGCAGGACGGTTCCTGACGACAGGTCCTAGTGGACCTTAGGAAGGGTTCGGCCTGTAGGCAGGGTGCGATCAGGCCCCAGTCACCACCTCAAGAGCAGTAGTGGGAAACCATGCCCAGTAAGCATTCGAGGTCGACGGGTTTGGGCAGGAAGCCGGCGGCGTTGAGGCTGGTG
>JACMPN010000248.1 GCA_014377495.1 Candidatus Sericytochromatia bacterium | reverse complement strand
GCCTGCGTCATCTGGGCCCAGGGTGAGCCGGTGGTCGTCCGCTACCGCTGTGACGCCTGTGGGCGACGGGCCCTGGATGAGTCGCCGACGGACCGGGACCGGGCCCTGGCGCTGGCGGATCGGGGCGCCCCGGTACCGGATTGGCCACTGAGCTATGCCGACGGCCTCCCCTATGTCGAAAGCCAGGGCGCCGCCAGTGTCCGGGACCTGCTCTGGCCCAGGGCCCGGTTGGGACTGAGCTGGCTGCTGGCGGCGATCGCCGCAGAGGATGCTGCCCTGCGGCCTGCCTTGCGGCAGGTGCTGACGGCCATGGTCCACCTCGTCAGCCGCCTCTGTCCCGTGCCCAAACCGGGCCCGACGAACCACGCCACGCCCTTCAGCAGCTTTTGGGCCCAGCACAGCTTCAACCGGCCGGCGTCAGCGGCGATGGAGCAGCCGATCTGGGCGAAGTTCCACGCCAGCTACTTTGGGCACCAGGGGTGGCGGAAGGCCCAGCTCGACGTGACGGCGGTGGGTGGCCCGTGGACCCGGTCAGCAAACCCTGCCGGATGGCTGGCGGGGCAGGGTGCCCTGCTGGCTCTGTCAGGCCCGGCAAGGGCGAGCCTGGCGGACGTGGCCGCAGCTGCCGGCGGGCCCTGCATCGACCTGATGTTTGCCGATCCGCCCTATGGCGGCACCATCCAATACGGGGAACTCTCGAGTCTGTGGAATGCCTTCCTGCTGGACGGGCCAGCCGCAGCCGGCCTGCGTGACCAGATGGCCCGCGAAGAAGTTGTCTGCAACCGGGCCCAGGGCAAGGACCTGCGGGACTTTGCCAAGGACCTGCAGGCCCACTTCGAGGCCGCCCGCCCGCTGGTCCGCCCGGGCGCACCGGTGATCGTCACGTTCCACAGTCCCAAAGGTGCGTTGCGCCATGCGGCCATCGGCGCCATCGTCCGGGCGGGCTATCACCTGGTCGAAATCCAACACAATGCCGGAGCCCGCATGAGCGCCAAAGCCTGTCAGCAGCCGTTCGGATCGGTAGAAGGTGACTTCTGGCTGGTCTTCACCCCGGATGTCGGGCCACGCCAGGTCACTGCCGACATCGACTGGACGTGCCGCACGGTGGCCTTGGCCCAAGCGGTGCTCGCTGCCGCCCATGGCCCGCTACCCTACACGGAATTGATCAACCGTCTGGAGCCGAGACTGGCGGCCAACGGGTTTTTTGCCACCGCCACGGCGCCCGTCGGGGTGGATGGGGTCTTGAAACAGGCGTCGACCGCTGGCGCCTTAAAACTCGTCGAGGGTCAGGTGGCCGGGGTCACCGGCTGGTTGTGGACCGTGGTTAGGTAAACAGCCGAGACGTGATCAACAGCGTCTCCGCATCCCGCCCTTTCAAGGCCCGCAACATGAACGGGACGACGCAGCCGCAGCGCTCGCAGTCGGCCTTCGGCCCCAGGATACAGGGTGCCTTGGCCTGGCCTTGGGCGTCGAGGGCGATACTGGCCCATTTGAGCCGGCAATTGTCACCGGTGGCCTCGTGGGCCCGGTCGCTCCGGTAGGCGGCGATCATCGCCCGGGACAGCAGGATCCGATCGCCGTAGTGATCCTTCAGCAGCAGGAGCCGGTCGAGGACGGCGTCCCGCTCCGCCGGCGGCAGCCAGATCGGGTCGTCGCCCGAGTGCATGGGCGTATAAAAGCTGAAGTTGATCCCCGAGACGGACAGAACAGCCATCCACTCCTCGCAGAGGGCCTCCAGCCCATCGGCATTCAGGCGGGTGACGACGCAGGATAAGGCCACCGGTTGCTTTGCCGTCAGGATGTGGCGGCGGATCTTGGCGTAGGTGCCTTTGCCCCGGATCCGCTCATGCTCGGCTTCGGGCCCGTCCAGCGAGACGTTGATGTGGAAGCCCGGCAGATCGGGAAAGGGAATCGTCCCGTTGGTGACCAGATGGTTGAAGGGAAACAGTTTGGCGCCTTCCGTCAGCAGGCGGATTCGTTCCTTGCGGATCAGGGGCTCACCGCCCACCCAGCTGGCATGCACGATGGAGGGATGACGCCGCCGGTAGTCGGCCAGCAGGGCCAGCATGGCGTCGATATCCATCTCCGGCTCATGGGGCTGCTCCCACCAGTAGCAATGGGCGCAGCGCAGGTTACAGAGGCTCGTCACGTCGATGGACACGGAAAACGGTGCGTGCGCCGGTCTCCGGATGCACAGCGACAGCAGGTGCAGCACCCGACCGGGCTGGCGCAACCAATGTGCGGCCAATAAACGGCTGTGACCCAGCGGTTTAACGGCGGATCTCGGCTGGTTTATCGTGGTTTTAAGCATGAATCACGGGGCAGCGGGAACCTCTAGGGCAGCTTGGGCGGCTCCAGTTTCGGAGCCTCCATGCGGAAACCCAGGCTGTCGGGATCGGCATTCGCCAACATCGGTCCGTCCAGGTCATCATCGTCATCCAGGAGCCGGGCGATGTCCTCAGGGGAGATGCCGGTCTCGCTGTGGTGCATGCCGGTGGTATCGGCACCCATCGCCGCCGCCCAGGAGTATCCGGGCGCTAAAGCCGCCAAGGCGTCGCCTGTCTGGTCGGACACGGGGAGAGTGGCGACCGTCGGCGCCGCTCCGCCCAGCGCACCCGGGGCGAACATCACGCCGCTGGCAACGCCGAAGGGGGCTTCCGGCTCGATTTCCCAGACGACGTCTTCGATGGCGCCGTCGTCTGCCGCTATGGTGAACCCACCCAGGCTCTGGGCGAGTTGGCTCGTAAAGTCATCCGCCGTCGGTTGGGCGGTTGCGGCCGGCTCGGCGTCGTAGCCCGTCGTGGCGCCCAAAACTGCGGGTTGATCGAGGATGAACGTCCCGACTGCCGTGTCGATATGATCCGTCGAGGCAATCCCGAACGGAGGCTCGTCGTCGAAGTTGAGCGCATCGTCGACCAGAAACTGATGGTTCAGCGCCAGTGTCGCATCGTCCACCGCTACGTCATCGAACGTGTGGGCCAACTCCGCCAGAGACGAGTCGCCCAACGTCAGCACACCGTCGAGCCCCAAGCCGGTGGGCGTCGTTGCCGGATCAAGGGCGAACGTGCCCGGGACCCCAGCTGCCTTGTCGGGCGGCAGGGCCGCCTCTGCCAAGGCGGGGGCATCGTCGGGCAGGTTGAACTTGGGCATCTCCGCAGGTGCCGACTTCGGCTCAACGTCGGACATCCCGCCCAGCTCATAGCTCGACGACGTGTCAAACGCCAGCTTGGCAAAGTCACGGCTGGCAACGAGATCCCAACCGGTCGAGCCGATCGAGTCGTCCGCCGGTGCGTCGGCCAGATCATGCGCCGCAGACTCGAGACTGGGGCCGGAGCCGGTCTGGTCCTGCAGCATGGCAAAATCGTCTTCGGAAAAGTCCAGTCCGGAAAAATCCATCACCGCAGAGGTGGCACTGTCCGCCAGGGCAACGTGATCCGTCGCCTCCGTCAGGTCAGACAGCCCTTGCTCAATCAGGATCAGTTCGCCATCGGCCGAGGCAAGTTCATCGTCGATCAGGGCCAGCTCATCGTCGGCAAACGACGGGGCCCCGTCAGCCAAGTCCATGCCCGTGGCGGTGAGGTCGAATCCGCCGCTTGCGGCCAGTGCGTGATCGGTCTCCGTGAGGGCCACGCCTGCGGCCGGGGTCAGCTCGAGGCCATCCACATCAGCCAGCTCCTCGGTATCGTCGAGCGTCAGATCGTCCAACGAGTCGACGAGACCGGTCATCAGGTCCGTCTCGACGCTGACGGGCCCATCGGCGGCGAAGTCGTCCGTAGCCATCCGCTGATAGTCGCCGACAGCGGCGGCGGCGAGTGAAGCAGTAGCAAAGGAGCCTGTCGCCAGGGCGATGGTCGCACCGGGACTGGGGGTGTAGCTCGTAAATACGGCATCGGCCGCTGAGGCATGGCGCTGGTCGCCTTCGGCACTGGTGGGCGGGTTGGAATCCGGATCACCGAGTTGGCCGGCAAACAGTGCGGTCAGCTCATCGTACGTGGCGGCTTCGGCCTGCAGCTCCTCGAACAGGATCGGCAACAGGTCCTTGGCGAAGACGGAATCCTGTTGCTGTTTCTCGATCACCTTGAAACGACCGACGGCTTCCCCCAATTGCTGCTGATAGCCACGCAGCTCGTCCTTGTGGGCGTGCTGGATCTTGTCGAACTTCTCACGCCAGTCTTTGGCTTCGTTCTGGGCTTTGTCGAGCGCTTCGTCCAGCTTGACCCGATCCTGGTCGCGGTCGGAGACGAGCCCTTCCAGGCGGCGACGTTCCCGCTCCAGGTCGGCGACACGGACTTCGAGGCCCTCGATGCGGGTCTGCGCCTCTTCCAGCTCGGCCTGCAGGCGGCGGGCGAGGCGGCTGTCGGCCTCGAGCCCTTCGCTGATTTTCTGGAGGATGCCATGATCATGGCGGAGCTTGCGCAGCTCTTCGACCAAGACCTCGTCCGACCCCGGCGGGGCCACGGAAAGTTTTTCGATCTTCTCCTGGAGGCGGCCGTTTTCGTGTTGGAGCTTGCGGTGACGCTCTATCAGCGGTTGCAGGAGACTGCGGATCTCCTGCTTGTACTGGTCGCGGATCCGCTCGTTCGCCCGTTTGAGGACCTCCACGTGCTGGCGGAGTTTATTGACCTCCAGACTCTGGGCAACGAGTGCACGTTGCGGATCATAGCCCTGGTCTTCGCCCTCGCCTTCGGCCCCGTCGTTGGCGTCTTGTTCGTCAGCCATCGATGTCTCCTAAAGCGGCCGATTGCAACGACGGCATTATCCCCTAACCGGTCAAAACCTGACAAGGCGGCATAATCCCGGCCACAGCACCGGCTGAATGGGTTCTTGCCTCATCATACCGCAGCCCGACGGGGCTGGCCGTGAGCAGGCACACCAGTTTGACTGTGACTGAAAATGGTTCAGGGACTGTCCAGGACAAAGCGGATGCTACATTAAATGTCGAACGAAGGCTTAATTCGTGTGCATTTCCGACAAGCGGGCGTTAAATCTGCTTGAAATAATTCCCGTTCGCCTCGACACGGAACCGCCTCCTGAGGAATGCTGTTCCATCTGATCGGCATGCGATGTGCCCTGATGGCCGCCGTGCCCGATTGGCCGATGCCCCTACAGCCCGATCCCAGGAGTGCTCATGCCACTGCGCAAGATACCGTTTGCCTTGCTTGCACTGCTGATCGGTTGCCAAAACGGCGTCATGATCAGGTCTGCCGGTCTGGGGTCCAAGGCCGGGACTAGCGGTGAAGCAGCGTCGTTCATGGTCGATCGGGTCGCAGCGGCGAACGTCACCCAGGCAGTCGTCACCTTCAAAACAGACCCGTCGCTCAGCGATGTCCCCCTGGATCTGACCCCGCCCGGGACGACGGGCCTGTCGCCGACAATGGACCCCCGGACTTATGTCGTCAATTTCACCGACAAAGCGGCCATGGAAGCCTATGTCGCATCCTTGAAGAACGACCCGACCGTGGCGACGGCGGAACCGGATGCCAAGGTCTTCATCACCGCCACCCCCAACGACCCCCGCTTCGGTGAACAGTGGGGCAATGCCAAGATCCGTGTGCCCGAGGCCTGGGACATGGTCACGCCCAGCAGTGCCGTGACCGTCGCTGTGCTGGATACGGGCATCGATTACAACCACCCCGAGCTCAGCGGTCCAAACTTCGTGCGGGGACCCGATTTCGCCGACAACGACAACGACCCGTTCGACGACGTGAACCACGGGACCCACTGCAGCGGGACCATCGCCGCCCTGGCCAACAACGGGCAGGGTGGGTCGGGCGTGGCACCGGGCATCAGACTGCTGGCGATCCGGGTGTTAGGTCGCAACGGCGGCAACATGTCGTCGGTGACCTCCGGCATCCGTCGGGCCGTCCAGATGGGCGCCAAGGTGATCAGCATGAGTCTGGGCGGTGCCGGTCAGACGGCTGACTTGACCCAGGCCCTGGCGGATGCGACAGCTGCCGGTGTGCTTTGTGTCGCAGCCGCCGGTAACGACAGCACGAACGCCCCCAGCTATCCGGCCTACGACGCCAACTGCCTGGCCGTCGGGTCCACGGATCAGCAGGACGTCCGTTCCTACTTCTCGAATTTCGGCACCTGGGTGGACGTCGCCGCTCCGGGTTCACAGATCCTGTCCACCATTCCCGGTGGCGGTTATGACACCTTCCAGGGGACGAGCATGGCGACGCCCCACGTCGCCGCCGCCGCCGCCATCCTCTTGAGCGCCCGCCCCGGCCTGACCGTCACGCAATTGCGGCGGGCTTTGGAGACGACGGGCGATCCGGCCACCGGTTTCAGTGGCAGTCCGGGGATGAAGCGGATCAACCTTGTCCGAGCCCTGGAAAGTCTGGGGGCCGTACCCTCTCCTTCACCGTCGCCCTCCGTCTCGCCTTCGGCGAGTGCCGCACCGTCACCCTCGGCGACACCCGTGCCGACGGCGGCTCCGAGCCTGCCGGCGTCTCCGACGCCGACACCCGGGCAGCCGTCCCTGCCGCTGCAGATCGTGTCCGGCCAGGTCCAGTCGTCCGGCCCCGGCGTGGTGGACTTCCGCTGGCTGACGAACGCACCGGCGACGACCCAGTTGCAATGGGGCACCACGGTCGCCATGAGCCAGACGACCCCGTTGCAGTCGGCGCTCGACATGATGCACCAGGACCGCTTGAGCGGCTTGGCGCCGAACAGCGTCGTCTTCGTGCGCATGAAGTCCACCGCTGCCGGCCGCACGGCTCAGTCACCGATTTTCCGCATCAACCTCGGCAATTTCGTGCCCGTCCCGACGCCGGCACCGACGACCCAGCCGACGGTCCGGCCGACGCCGGCCCCGACACCGGCCCCGACACCCGTCCCGACGCCGGTGCCAACGCCGGTGCCGACGGTGTCTAGCCAACCCCCATCCGGTGGCGGTGGCGGTGGTGGCGGAACCCCGGCACCGACACCGACCCCGACTCCCCGATTCCTGTTTGACGGACGTGGCCAATGAGCGAAGCGAAAAGGATGATCACCATGCGCCAACTATTTGCAGCTTCGCTGGCCCTCGCTGTCGTGGCCGGATGTACCGGAGACGGTTGGCCGACGGGTCCCGCCGGGAGTGGGGTGCGTGTCGCCCGCAGCAATGCCCAGCAACGCTTCGTGCTGGACGGGCGGGTGCAGTTGCCGGGGGCGTTTGCCGTCCAGGCGACCTCGACCCAGGTGATCACCAGCGCCTCGGTCGCCGCG
>JACMPN010000247.1 GCA_014377495.1 Candidatus Sericytochromatia bacterium | reverse complement strand
CGGGCTGCCATGCACCGCCTGACCGGCCCTCACTAGCCGGGTTTCGGCCCGGAGGCGGGCTGCCATGCACCGCCTGACCGGCCCTCACTAGCCGGGTTTCGGCCCGGAGGCGGGCTGCCATGCACCGCCTGACCGGCCTTCACTAGCCGTTGGTGAGTTTGAAGATCTGCCCGTCACGCTTGAGCGGCAATCCGTCCTTGTCGTAGCCGTATACCCGATATTGGGTCGGTCCGACATATTCATAGCCGGCGTAGCCTGCCGGGCCCGGGTTGACGAAGTCGATCGCCCACACCTGCGGGCTCCCCAGCTTGCCCTTCGCACTGTTGAAGGGGTTGACGCCCTCTTTGTTGTAGCCCTTGGCATCGGCAGCGGCCGACAGATCGGCCAGATTTTGAGGGAACTCCATCCAGTCGGCCCGATAGGTCTCCAGCATGACGACCAGCATCCGCATGTTGGACATCAGCTGCGCTTCTTTAGCTTTGTTGACGCGACCGATGAAGTTCGGGACCCCGACCATCACGAGCACCGTCAAAATGACGATGGCCGTCATCAGTTCGATGATCGTGAAGCCTTTAGTCGACCGGGCTGAGCTCTGTCGTCTCACCGCGGTAAACCACGTTGGCCAAAGCCCAGAGTTCTTCAAGCGCATAGAACTTCCTAATTTCCTCCGTCATCACGTGCACGATGACGGTGCCCAGATCGATCAGGACCCATTTTTTGTCGTTCAGACCCTCGGAACGCACTGGAGCGCCCATTTCCTTCGCCTTGGAGACGATCCCCTGGGCGACGGCACCGGCGTGGGTCGTCGACGTGCCGCTTGCCAGCATGACGTAATCGGCCATGATCGACAATTTGTCGATGGCAAAAACAACGATGTCTTGCGCTTTTTTATCCTGGGCAGCCTCAATGAACGCCCGCAATTGGGTGTCTTCGATCGCCTGCAATTGTGTATCCGTTTCCACGGTGCTCCTCTTCTGCCTAGTCCGAACGCCGAAGCTTCAGGACTGCCTTGTTACGTGACCGGACCAATTGCTCGAGGATCAGCGACCGCTCGTTCAGTTTCGTCCGGATCATCATATCGAACGCTGCCACCAGCGCCTCGTCGAGATTTTGGGCACACAGTGCCCGCACGGCTTCGATCTCAGGTGCCGTGCGCTCCGCTTCTGTCTTGTCAGCGAGGTACAGGATCTTGCTCAGGGCCGACATCTCTTCGCCGCCCAAGGCATGCTGTTGTACCGCCAACAGGACCTCCCGGTCCGTCACACCGAACTCACGCCCGATGATCGCTGCGCCGACGACCCCATGCAGGGCCGCCACAGGCTCGGTGAGAACCAATTCGGTGATCGGCAGGTCGTCCTGCTCAGCCAGATAAATCAGTTCGTCGGCGCTATGCCGCTTCGCCACGTCATGCAGCAGGCCGGCAATGGCTGCGCTGTTCGTGTCGACGCCATAATGGCTCGCCAACTCGACACAGCGCTGCTGCACCCGCAAGGAATGCTCATAAACGCCGGCGGGCACCATATCCTTGAGGCGCCGTTGCAGTTTCTCGATCTCTTTCATCTGGTGTGGGATCCGTGTATCAGTGTAGGGGTGCGGTTGTGGCGACAAAACGCCGGGGTCGGCGCGGAACCCTACAACTGTAACACACCGTGCTTTACCCTTTGGTTTTCCCGTGGTAGAGGCCGTGGGTGACGATGTAGGCCCGGACGGCTTCGGGGACTCGGTACCGAATCGTCTCGCCCGCCTGCACCCGTTGACGGATGTCGGTGCTGGAGATCGCCACCAGTGGTGACTCCAGCACCCGTACGCCGGCCGCCGGCTCGGCGCCCGGCCGGTCGACGACGACGAGCGTCGCCAACTGACGGATCGTCTCGGGCTCTCGCCATGACGCCAGTTGCGCCAGCGAGTCCCCGCCGATCAACAGATAAATCGGTCCCCAGCCCTCGGCCTGCATGTGTCGCAGCGTCTCCACCGTGTAAGACGGGGTCACGCGGGCGATCTCCCACCGGCAGAGGCCGAATCCCGGATTGTCGGCGATCGCCACTTCCAGCATGGCCACCCGGTGCTCGGCTGCCGTCACCCGGCTCTGCTGTTTGTGGGGCGGCACGCAGGCGGGGACGAACTGCAGCTGAGTCAGCCCCAGGGCCTCCCGGGCGTTTTCCGCCATCAGGAGATGGCCCCAGTGGATGGGGTCGAAGGTGCCGCCGAACAGTCCAAGGGCACCCCGGCCAGAGGTTACGCCCATCAGCCGCGGACGTGCCCGTCGCCGTCGATGAGGTACTTCGTGCTGGTCAGGGCCTGCAACCCCATCGGTCCTCGGGCATGCAGCTTTTGGGTGCTGAT
>JACMPN010000246.1 GCA_014377495.1 Candidatus Sericytochromatia bacterium | reverse complement strand
AAGCGTCGTCATGCGTGACGTGCAAAAGGCGATCTCGACCCTGAAGACCTGGAGTGCTTTGGGCGTGCGGGTGGCGATGGACGATTTCGGCACGGGCTACTCATCGTTGGGCTACCTGAAAGACCTGCCGTTCAACACGCTGAAGATCGATCAGTGCTTCATCCGCAACGTCAGCGAGATCCCGGAAAATGCCGCCATCGTCGCTGCCGTCATCCAACTGGCCCACGACCTGAACCTGACCGTCATTGCCGAAGGGGTGGAGACGCTGGACGAGCTGCGCTTCCTCAAGGCGCACAACTGCGACGAGATCCAGGGGTACCTGATCAGCCGCCCTGTTCCAGCCATCCAGTTCGAACGCCTGTACCGGGACCAGCGGGTTTCACCGGCGTTGACCTGGCTAACCAGCGAATATTAGCGTTTAACGGAAAGTGGCCCCAAGCTTGGTTCTTCTTGCCGGGGAACCACATCAAATTGCCGTTTTCCGTCCAATGCCGGTGCGGCGCCCTGGGGCTCCGTCGACAGGGTCATCCGAAATGTCGTGCCGTGGCCGAGCTGGCTCTCGCCCTGATACGTCATTGTCATTCCGGCAGCGGCTGGTCGCCCGATTGACGGACTTTTCGAACAAGCCCAATCACGCCGTCTGGTAGCTGAACGGGGTTTTCTGGCTTCTGGCGACACATGGGCTCAACGCCTACCCATAGTGTTCCTTTTCCCATTGACGAATTTGCGCTTCCAGTTGGGACCGTGGCAGCCGTCGCACCAGATAAGCGTTGAGGAAAAAACGACAGAACGCCTCCCCGTCCCCTGAAATAGCGCTGTTCAACGTCAGGTGCTCGATGATCGGATCGGTTTCGTCGCCCAGTGTGTCTATCCAGGCGACAAACGGATGGTACGTGCCGCCGTCCCGCCAACTGACATCCGCCGCCGTGGGCATGTATTGGTTGATGATGACGCCCTGATCGCGGCTGCGACAGACGGCGCTGAAGATGCCGCTGCCATCCCGATCGGTGTCGGGCTGCAGCCAGGGCTCCCAATCACCGTCGATCCCGGCCGTCACCGAGGCGAAAAGGGCTGCCCAATACCGCTCGCACAGCCCATGTGCGGCCGGATCCTCCCGATACCGTCGGAATGGGAAATTCGCATGGGCTTTGATGATGTTGAGGCTGTCCATCCTGGTTGCCCCGCCTTACTCGACCGACATGCGGGGGAGCAGCGCCAGAGTCTCGGGCGCCGGTCGGGAGCCCAGCTCCTTGTCCAACAGCCGCACCATGGCATCGTAGTGACGACGGGCGGCGTCCCGCATCCCCAAGTTGAGCAGAGTCTCGATCTTAAAGCGGTGCGCCACCTCGGCCGTCGGGGCCAGGGCGATATTGGCATCGGCAAGGTCCAAGGCGCCGGACGGCGAGCCCTGGGCCAGCGTCCAGGCCTGCAGCCAACTGTGGGCTTGCTGCCACTGGCGCTGCAGCCGTTCACCCGGCATGATCGCCCACGGTTCATGGTGGAACTCACCAAAAAGCGATCCCCGATAGACGCCGATGATCGCCTGATAGCAGGTGGCCCGAACCGCCTCATCGGCACCCTGCGACTGCGCCCAAGCCTCGGTGAACCGTTGCAGGTCCGTCCGCACGCGAATGGCCTGATTCAACAGATACCGCCCGTCCCGCCAAAGGACCAGGCCGCCCCCGCTCCAGCGCAGGTTGCCGGGATCGAGTGCCTTGCGCAGCCGATTGATCAGCGTCAGCACGGCGGATCGGCTGACATCCTGGTCGGGATAAAGCCAGTCGGTGAGATTGTCCCGGCTGAGTCCTTCGGGGCTGAGCAAGAGCATGGCGAGGATCATCTTGGTTTTATGGCCCTGCCAGGCCTCAGTTGCGACCGGTTGACCGGAGATGGCCACCTCGAAACGGCCAAAACACCGGATCTCCAGCTCAGGGGCCGGGGCGGTGGGGGCCGGTCCGGACGGGGTATCGTCGCCCTGCAGCAGGGGACGATACCCCTCCTGCTCGCTCAGGACCCGACACTCGGTTTCGGCTTCAGCCGCACCGCTGACGTCGCCCATGCCCCGCCGCAGGGTGGTCTGGAAGCGCAAAGCCTGGGCCAGTCGCCAGTGATATCCCAGCTGGCGCATCCGGTCAACGAGCGGATCGATCACAGCCGCCGCTTCGGACCAGTTTTGGGCAGCCAGGGCGAGCTGGGCCAGCGGAAAGTGGAAATCCGTCATCGCCGGATGGGACAACGGCAGGGCCCGCAAGGCGATGGCCGCACGGCAGAGCTGGCCGGCCGCCGCCAGATCACCCGCCAGGCGGGCCAGTTCAGATTGACCGATCTGACACTGGGCGGCCAGGGCGTTGTCACCGACCCGCACCGCCCACGCAGCAGCTGCCGCATAGTCCTGCTGGGCCCCGGCGACATCCCCCAGATGCATCAGCGTCCGGCCACGGGTGAACCGCAGTTGGGCGGCGTCCCGTTGGAAATTCAGGGCCGTCGCCAGGGACAGTCCCTCCTCGACTTGCGCCAGGGCATGGGCGTGGTCGCCGCGGTAATTGGCGACCGACGCCCAGTTCTGATAAATAACCGGCTGCGGGGCCCGTCCGGCAGCCCTGGCCATGTCAATGGCCCGCCGGTAGTCCCCTTCGGCCGCCGCGAACCGGCCCCGGCGGGTGGCGATCAGCCCCAGATTGATCAGGACTTTGCTTTGGCCGAGCGCATCTTCAGCCTTGGCGAAAGCAACCAGGGCTTCCGTGAGCGCCGCTTCCGCCTTGTCGGCCTCGTTGGCACCGACCCAGTGCAGGCCCAGGACGTTCAGTGCAAAGGCCCGGCCCCAATGGTCGGACAGAGGCAAAAGGCGGAGGGCCACTTCAGCCGACTCACGATCGCCCGGTCGTCCCGTCGCACCGAAGACGGCGCCCAGCAACGCCCGGGCCCGACCGGCGATCAGCGGATCGACATGGTCTGCCAGGTCCTGCAGACAGGCCTCGGTCTGTTGGAACGCCCCGTGCTGGCGATCGACTTCTGCCCGCAGCAATCGCCACCAGGGATCCGACTGAGCGGCGACGGGGAAGGTGCCCAGCAGGTCCGCCAATCCCCCTGTGTCGCCGCTCGTCAAATAGCGGTCGGCTTCCTGCTGCAGGACCTGCAGGGCATCGTCGGGTTGGCCGTTCGCCAGATGCATGGCGATCGCCGACACGGGATCCAGCTGGGGCCCCGCTGCCGCCGTGATTGCCCGCCGTTCCGCCGCCGTGAACCGGTCTTCGCCGAGGCGCAGCAGGCAACTCCGGAAAAGCGGGTGAAAGACGAAGCTGCCGTTCGACAGGCGCTGCACAAACAGGTGGCGCCGTTGCATGCTGCCGATATTGGCTGCCGCCTGGTCATCCCCCAGGGCCCGCCGGCAAAGCTCCGGCTCCAACTCCGGCAGGAGCGCCGCTTTGAGCATGAATGTCTGCAAGGCGCCGCTTTGCCGGTGGAAGACCTCTTCGGCCAGGTAGCCAAAGCTCGTCTCCGGCTCCTGCACCAGCGCCAGCAGCCGTTCGGCATCGATTGTGCCGTGCTCCTGCATGGCGTGGATCGCCAGCATGAGTCCGGCCACCCAGCCATCGGTGGCGGCCACGAGAGTCGTCAGTTCATCGGTGGACAGCGACAGGCCCGTCATCCCCTGGAGCAACGTGGCCAGCTCACTGGCCGAAAACCGCAGGGCGGGCGGCCCGACGTCGACGATCTGCTGTCGGACCCGCCATTGGCCCAGGTGTAGTCGGGCAGGCTCTTCCCGGCTGGTGATCAACAGCTGGAAGTTGTCAGGCAGGGCCTCGATCAGGAAGGCCACGACCTCGAGGGCGGCGCCATCCTCCAAATTGTGCAGGTCGTCCATCACCAGACAGTGGTCAGGCACTTCGGTCCAGGCATCGAGGAGGGACTCGAGGACCGACGTCCAGGCCTCGGGCGAGCTGGCCAGCAGCGGTTCGACGTCGGCGGGTACGGGCAATCCGCTGGCCTGTGCGCCGGCCAAAAGCAACCGCAGGAACGCTTCACGGCCGGCCTCACCAGGTCCCAGATTGAGCCAGATGGCGGGCATGCCCTGTTCGGCGAGATAGGCCCGGACCACGGTGCTCTTGCCGTAACCGGGACCGGCGGCCACGAGGGTGGCCCGTTTGCCTCGCCCGAGGGCCAGCCTGGCCAACAAGGCCGGACGGGTCACGTAGACGGCCGGCAACTCGGGGGGATTGAGCTTGCGGCGGAGGGGGGCCTGGCTACGCAACGTCCGCAGTCCCTCCCGCTCACCATGACCGACACGACACAGTGCGCAGTTTACCCCCAAGGGAAGCCCCGGCATGCACCGGCAACTCTGGCCGCGGCAATTTTTTTAGGCTGCGGCAAGGCTGGGGTAGACTGCCCAGACCATGCAGACCGAGGATTATCCATGCACCAATCGATCGGGAATCGGCGGGCAGTCATCGTTGCCGGTCGGCGCACCCCATTTGTCAAAGCGGGTACCCAACTTGCCAGCCTGTCGGCCGTCGATCTGGCTGCCCTGAACCTGCGTCAGCTGGTGGCCGCCGCCGATCTGCCGCTGCATCTGCTCGATGAGGTCCTGTGTGGCTGCGTCCTCCCGCCGACCGCCGCACCGAATGTCGCCCGGGAAGCCATCCTCCGTAACGGCCTGCCCCGCCGGATCCCCGGCCTGACGATGAACCGGGCCTGCACGAGCTCCCTGCAAACGGCCGTCAGTGCAGCCGAAATGATCCTCGCCGGCTCGGCGAACGCCGTGGTGGCTATGGGGGTCGAATCCCTCAGTCAGATGCCTATTCCCTATAGCCGCAGCCTGCTCGACGGCTTACAGGCCCTGAAGCGGGCCGACGGGATCCCCGCCAAGATGGCGGCCCTGGCAGCCATCCCGCTAGGAGAACTCCTCCCGGGGATGCCGGCGATCGCCGAAACCTCGACAGGGCAATCGATGGGTCAGCACGCCGACCGCATGGCCCAGCGCTTCGGCGCCACCCGTCAGGCCCAGGACGAGTGGGCGCTGATCAGCCATCAGCGGGCGGCGGCCGCCCAGACGGAAGGCCGTTTTGCCGGTGAAATCCACCCTGTCTGGCCGGAGTCCGGCGACCCTGCCGGGGTCACGCTCGATACCGGTGTCCGTCCCACCACCAGCCTGGCGGCCCTCGGGGCCCTGAAGCCGGTTTTCGACAAGGCCTATGGCACCGTCACCGCCGGCAATGCCAGCCCGATGACGGACGGGGCCGCCGGCCTGCTGGTCATGGAGGAATCCTTTGCCCGGGCGAACGGCTATGTGCCGCTGGCGGCGATCAAAAGCTGGTCGACCGTGGCCTTGGATCCCGCCGACGAACTGCTGATCGGACCGGCGCTGGCCATCCCGGCCGCCCTGCGCAAAGCCGGCCTGGCCTGGTCCGACATCGGTTTGACGGAATTGCACGAGGCGTTTGCGGCGCAGGTGGTCTCGACCTTTGCCGCTTTGGAATCGGCAGCCTTCGCCAAGGAATATCTGGGAGCGGAACAGGCCGTTGGCACAGTCGATCGGGACCGGGTCAACGTCGATGGGGGTTCGCTCGCCATCGGCCATCCCTTTGGGGCGACAGGGGCCAGGCTGTTGTGGCATGCCACCCAGGCGCTGCACCGGCGGGACGAAACCTTTGCCATGGTGGCTGCCTGTGCGGCCGGTGGTCAGGGCATGGCGATCGTGCTGGAACGGCTATGACTCACATCTACCGAAGGGACACTGGTTCAACATGACGCGTATCGCCCTTCTTGCCCATGGCACTCGTGGTGACGTGCAACCTTACGTCGCTTTGGCGGCTCGTCTGATGGAGGCCGGTTTCGACGTGAGTCTGGCGGCTCCGCCAAATCTTGAGGCGTTCGTCCGCCGCTGTGAGATCCCCTACAAGCGGTTGAGCGGGGATTCACAGGTGATTCTGGAATCCGAACAGGGCAGGCGTTGGCTGAGTTCCGGGAATGTCGCCGCTTTTTTGAAAGAGCTTGGCGACATCCTCCACGACCTGCGCCACGACCTGGATCGGGAGGTCCAAGTCGCCTGCGAGGGGGCCGATGCGATCATTGCCCAACCGCTGACGGAAGATCGTGGGCTGATCATGGCCGAAGCCCTGGGCGTGCCACTCCTGCTCGGCAACTTTTTTCCCTACTGCCGGACCGGGGCTTTTGCCAACCCCTTTGTCACCACGTCCAAGCTGCCTCTGCCGATGTTGAACCGGGCCACCTACGCCCTGTTCGACCATATCTGGTGGAAGGGCCAGCGGCCGGTGATGAACCAGATGCGCGCCCAGCTGGGCCTAGCGCCGGAATCACGCTCGACGAAACGGCGGATATACGACCGGCGGGACCCGTTCCTCCATGCCTTCAGCACGCACGTCCTGCCCCGGCCGACGGACTGGGGCGACGAGCATACGGTCACCGGTTATTGGCAATTGCCTCAGGCGCTGCGGGAGAAGCTGGGCGAAGCAGCGATGCCGGCCAAGCTGGTGGACTGGCTGGCCGCCGGACCGGCCCCGATCTTCATCGGCTTTGGCAGCATGCCGGTCGAAGACCCAGCGGCCATACTGGCATCCACAATCGATCTGGCCCGCCGGTTGCAAACACGCATCATCATCGGCGCCGGCTGGAGCAACCTCGCAGACACCGACCTGCCGGACGAGGTGTGTCTCATCGGCTCGGTGAACCATGAATGGCTGTTTCCCCAGTGTCGGGCTGTCGTCCACCATGGGGGTGCCGGTACGACGGCCGCAAGCCTGAGGGCTGGAGCCCCGACCCTGATCTGTTCGGTCTTTGCCGACCAACCCTTTTGGGGCCGGCGGGTCGCCGACCTCGGGGTGGGCGCCCATATCCCCTTCCGGAAGATGTCGCCGACTGGGCTGGAAAGTGCATTGCGTGACCTGTTGCGGCCGGAAGTCGCTCAGCGGGCGTCTGCATTGAGCAAGCGACTGCAGCAGGAAAACGGGATCGATGAGGCTGTCATGGCCATTAAGACCCATCTGAACGACAAGCGCTGACAAGGCAATGTGCTCACAAGGTCCGTCAGGCCAAAGAACTGACCTGGCGGCTACACCCCTGCCACTTGTAAGCCCCCTCCGCATCCTCCTGGCGGAAGATGAGCCCGTCGCCCAAATCGTCCTGCAAGGCTTGTTCCAGGCCATGGGGCATGAGGTCCTGACGGTCAGTTCGGGACCCGAAGCGTCGCTGGTGGTCGCTGACGGGGGTTTCGACCTGGCCGTGCTCGACTTCGCGTTGCCCGGGTGCGATGGTCTGTCGGTGGCCCGTACCCTTCGGGCCCGAGAGGCGGACGGGCGGCGAAAGCGATTGCCCATCATCCTCCTGTCGGCCGAGATGCATCCTGCCACCCTGATGGCCGCATCGGCGGCGGGGATCGAGGCCTGCCTGACCAAGCCTGTGGATGCAGCCGGTTTGCGACAGGCTCTGCAGCAGCTGGAACTCGTTCGCGAATCGGTCAAAGGAGCGCCAGCGCTCTGGTCGCCGTCCCTGGGGCGTCTGGACGATGACCCGGCATTACGTGAGGCGCTGCTGGCCACCTTCGTCGCAGCGACACCCCGGCTGCTGGCCGACTTGCACGTGGCGATCGACAGTGGAGAGGCCGATGCCGTGAAGTCGGCTGCCCACCGGCTGCTCGGTACGCTGCGGCACTTCGACCGCCAAGACCTGATCGGCTGGGCCCAGGCCATCGCCGTACGTCCCGGCGATCGGGATGCGTTGGCGGACATTGTCCCACTGGCGGCCGGTGTTGCCGACCTGATCCAGCAAGTGGCGGCTTACCGGCGTTAGGCGCATCAGTAGGTAATGTTCAGGGCGACGAATCGGGTTGGGACTGCAGGACGTAACCGACCGAATGGACAGTCCGGATGAGGCGGGAACCCCCATTGGTTTCCAGTTTTTTCCGCAAGAACCGCACGTAGGAGTCCAGGAGGTTGCTCGTTGCCTCGCCAGCCGGTCCCCACACGGCCTGCGTGAGCGCCGCCTTGGTCAGGACCTCTTCCGGCTTGTGCATGAACTGGGAAAGCAGGCCTTGCTCGGTTTTTGTCAGCGCCAGGTCCCGGTCGCCTCGCATTGCCCTGTGCTGCAGTGGCCAGAGGACCAGATCGGCGTACCGCAGTTCCGGTGCCTGAGCGTGCGCACGATGCTGTACGTCCTGGCGTCTCAGCTGGGCTTCGACTCTGGCCAGCAGTTCTTCGGGGGCCACCGGCTTGATCACATAGTCGTCTGCACCCGACCGCAAGCCGGTCACCCGGTCGACCACGGCGTCACGGGCCGTCAAAAAGATGATCGGCAAGTCTTTGTCTGCCCGCAGACGCTTGCAAACGTCCACGCCTTCCATGCTGGGCAGCATCCAGTCGAGGATGAGCATGTCAAAGGGTTCGGACAGGCCCAATGACAGGCCCTGCTGGCCGTCTTCGGCCACGGTGACGGCGTAACCAGCCTCGGTCAGGACATGGGTCAGCAGCGTCACCGTCATCGGATCGTCTTCGACGATCAGGATGCGGCCAAGCGTCACCGCTTGCGGCGTCTTTGCAATCATGTCCATTGACCGGGACAATAGCACGGTTGCAGCTTAGTCCTGCAGCCGTGTGCAGGCGGCGAATCCAGCCGGCCGCAGAGCAAGCCCTCGGCGATACCGTCAACGGGCCGAGGAGATGCCGTGCCGGTCCAGGATCTCGCCCCGTTCCGCGGGCAATTGCGCCAGGATTTAATCCGCTGGCAACTGCGCAGCCTGAAGGTCGGTGCCATCGGCCTCGCCTCGCTGTTGGGGCTGCGGGTGGTCATGCTGGTCGCCACCGGGCGGGCCGGGGCGATCGAAGTGGTCGATCCGTTGGCACTCGGCGTCTGCCTGCTCGTCTATGTCCTGGCCAGACAGGGCAAGGTCCGGCTGGCGGCTTGGTTCCTGTTTGCCGGCATGGCCGGCATCGACCTGGGGCAGGCAACGCTGCTCAGGGTGAACAATCTGGCGCTCATCGGTCCGCTCGTGGCCACTGCCGGGATCTTCCTGACGCCGCCGATGGTCCTGCTGGCGGGCTGCCTGGCGATGGCGGCGACCGTTTTCGTCGGGCTGTACTGGAGTTTGGCGCCCATGTTGCCGGTGGGCAGTCTCGTCCGGCCCTCCCACGAGTTGTTCCTGGCCCAGTATCTGCTGATGGACGGCCTGGGCCTCCTCGCTGCCTGGGTCACCAGCCGCCTGCTGCAGGATCTCGTGGGTGAGAACGTCCTCGTCCGGGAGCATTCCCGCCTCAAGTCGGCCTTTCTGGCCCGGATGAGCCACGAGATCCGCATGCCGCTCAACGGTATCGTCGGCATGGCCCAGGTGCTGCGTGAGAGCGCGCTTGCGCCGGCCCAGCAGGCCTCCCTCAACCAATTGATCCGGGCCAGCGATTTTTTGCAGGCGATCGTCAACGATGTCCTGGACCTGTCCAAGATCGAAGCCGGGCATCTGGTCCTGCAGCCGTGCCCATTTGACCTGCCGGAGGCCTGTGCGGCCGTGACGGCCCTGTTCGAGCCCGAGGCGACCCGCAAGGGCCTGACATTGACCATCGACATCGACCCGGCCACCCCCCAATGGGTGATGGCGGATCCGTTGCGGTGGCGGCAGATCGTCACGAACCTGGTCGGCAACGCCGTGAAGTTCACCGATCAAGGCGTCGTGGCCGTCAGCCTGGGGCAGAGCCCCGCAGACGGTCGGCGATGCCGCTTGACCGTGACGGACACGGGCATCGGCATCGCCGTCGCTGCCGGCAATATCTTCGACGACTACGTGCAGGGGCTGGATCATGGCACGGTGAGGGCCCAGGGTACCGGGCTGGGCCTGTCCATCTGCCGGCAGCTGGTCACTGCCATGGGCGGCACGATCGGCTACACAAGCGAGCTGGGGCATGGCAGTTGCTTCACGGTCGAATTGGCCTTTCCTGCAGCCTCTGCATCTGATCCCGCCATGCTACCCATCCGGCCTGCAGTCCAGCTGTCCCGCTGCCTAAGGATCCTTGTTGCGGAAGACGATCCCATCAGCCAGGACGTGCTGCGCTCCCTGTTGGGTTTGCGGGGCCACGAGGTGGTCGTCGTGGGCAACGGTCGGGACGCCGTCGCCAAGGCAACGGCCGGCGGGTTCGATCTGGCCCTGTTGGACCTGCAGATGCCGTTTGTGGACGGGATCACGGCCTGTCACACGATCCGGACGGCCGAGCATGATGCCGGGTCAGCCCGGCTGCCGATCGTCGTCCTGACGGCTCATGCGGGTGCCGAATGGGTCGACGCCTGCCGGGATGCTGGCGCAGACCTGTTCCTGACCAAACCGCTGCATCCGGAGGCGCTGCAACGGGCCGTCGATCTCGTTGCCGCACCGGGGTCTCTTTGGTCCCCAACCGCCTCGGCCGATACCCGTGCCGACGCTGGCCCCGTCGTCACGCTGGACGCCGTCACCGCCCGCCAGGCACGCCAGGCCTTTGTGCAGCACGCCCCCGGTTTCATGACAGACCTGCAGCGCAGTCTGCAAGAAAGCCGGTTCGACGACGTTACCCGTTGGGCACACCGCCTGGCGGGCGCCCTGGCTTATGTCGAAGGGGGACCCGCCCATGCCAATGCCTTGCGGCTGGCCCGGCAACCCGATCAGCCGCAGAGCGGCGCACTCGCCTTGACCTTGGCTGGTCAGGTGACGGCCCTCGTCGCCACACTGACGGTCGTGCCCATCCAGGTGGTCTAAACGAATTTGCCCTGGCTTCAATCGTCAGCAAGGCCAATTCGGATCAGTTGAGTCACGTGCAGCACACAACATCCCGAAAGTGCGCGTTAGAAAAGGGGCTTTTGTCACGAACTGCTTCACGAAACCATGAAATAATCGTGAAAAAATGGTTACGAGTCAGGGTCGGCGACAAGAATTGTGTCGATGCCGCTAATGGCCCGGTACTTTTGTGCAACAGTGAACCCGGAATGTAGACTCACTGGCTCGTACTTGGAAAGCGAGATCCCGTCCGCCGGCATTTTGCGACGTAAGGGCAGGCAGTCAGCCATTTTCGCCAGTATTCGTCACCTCAGCCGTCACTCTTTGAGCCTATGCACGATCCTTCCCTCTTTGAAACCGTGTCACTTGCCCCATCATTAGGAGACGCTCTGTGTCCACTTCCCCAATCCACCGCTTGGTCGCCACAGGCCTCACCTGCGCCATGCTGCTCGGCGGGTGTGCGCCGATGATGCCAGGCATTGTCCCGGCCCAGACACCGGGTAGATCAGGCAGTGGGAGTGGCACAGCCCAAGACCTGACGCCAGCCAGCCAAGTCATCGGACCGGCCATCCGTGGTGTCGCCATGATCGGCGGTGCGCCCGTCGAGGACGCGTCGGTCATGGCCTTTGCCCTCGACGATGGCCGTCAACTCGGCCCGGTCGTGCTCAGCGACGAGTTCGGCCAGTACGCGATCCCGGTGGCGGCTGGCACGGACCTGCCCATGGTGGCGCTCATCCGTTTCGTCCAGGGCAAGGCTGAATACGACTCGATCATGGCGCTGGATCTACCTGGCTTTGCGACAAAAAGCAGCGCTGACATGAGTAGGGGGGCAGGACCCGTCACTTTCCGCACGAGCGCGACGATCTCTCTCCAACGGCCAAACAGCCACTTTCACGTTGCGGCAGCATCACCGGTTCCTGCCAATCCACCGAGGCCAGCACCCGGGAATATCGAAGGCTTGGCGCAGAAACTGCAGACCTTTAAACCGGGAATCAGCAAACCATCCCCTGAGGAAGTCTTGGCCCGCAAAAACCTGGCGATTTTTACGGCGGATGCCATCAGTCTGAACACTGAGCTACCAAAACAGCGGATTGAAGCAGAAAATCTGAAAATAGCAATTCAGAAGGCCTCGGATGCGTCGGACAAATACCTGGATCGCTCCCTCTCTTGGAAGAAGCCAGTGGCGCCGATAATTCCAGAGTTTGAACCGTTTACACCTGTCTACGAATGGGCAGTGCGAGCACGAGAATACAAGGATAAGTTAAATAATTTCAAGAAGGATTCCAAGTCACCAGGCAAGAAAGAGCTTTTTGTCCTTCACCAGCAGCAATTTGCTGAGTTTATGCGACTGAAAGACGTGCTTTGGAATTTGAACAAGGATATTCGGGACAATGAAGAGCTGTTGGCTGGCGCTGTGGCTGGTCGAAAGCTACTAGGCGCAGCCTTAAAGGCGGATGTCATCGACATCAAGAAGGATATCTTAGGCATTACCCTGGATGCTGACCTGCCGGTCGAGGCAGAAGCGGTTTACGAGTTCCAGCCGGACGGTCCGGAGGTCGCTCCCGCGCGCCTTGCCTACGTCGACCTGAAGGTCAAAATCGACGGGTTACGGGCGAAACGGGACGCACCTGGCGTCAATGGGATGTGTGCGTCCGTGTTGAAGGCCAAAAACAACTATATAATTGCGTACAATAGCAATTATTTGCGGCAGCAAAGCAAGCATGACGCCACCATTCTGGATAAGATGAACAGACAGGAAAAACCAGACAGCAAGAAATTTGACGAAGACACTTCTTTGGTGTCCCACTATGCGAAACAGGTTGAGAGACTGATTTACGAGCGCAGTCTAGACCAGGAACTTCACGGATCATTAAGGAACCCAACATATAATGCCAGTCGTATCAGCTTTGGGGATTTAAGGGAATTGCAGGATAGCTTGCGCACTGATATGGCGCGTGCGGCCGAGCAATTGGCTTCTTCGAGCCTTTTGCTTGGAAATAGTATCAATAATGAAAGCAGAAATAGCTATTTGGCGGTAATCAAGAATCAAATTAGACCAGATAGAGAGAGTGGGCGGGTTTCAATTCTTAATGCCCTTACGAATTCGATGTTTTCCCTGATCGCCAACACTGATCTGGAGGTTAAGAAAAACTATGAACTGCTTGGTCCAGACTATTGGTCCTTACTCCAAAGGTTGGCAGTCACCGCGAAAAAAGTAATCAATAACAGTGAATACATGCAGAGAGCAATCAGGCCGTACATCACTTTCCTTGACAATAAGTTCTTAACCCTGCCGGACGAGCCTCCTTCCGAGGACCTACCGGTGACCGACGAAGCCAGCAATCTGTTGGCGACTTTCCTGCGTGACAAGTTCGTCGAGTTGGCAAAAACCCTGCCCAACACTCCGAAAGGCCGACGGCAGCTGGCAGAGCTCATGGCCGAAAAGGATGCCGTGATTGCCGCCATCGTCAAGGCGGCCTACGAAACGAAGAACCAGTTGCTGGCCAAACAGTACGTTCTGCATATGGGAGACCCAAACCCCGAGGTGGGCAAGAACATTCTCGGGGAGATGATCAAGTCAGAAGGGATTTTCACGCTGATGTCTGCGTTGGTGGCGAATATCGACCAGACCGTTGCCAAGAACTCGCGCAAAAAAGACCCTGGGCCGGCGGAGACCAGTGCTGCATTCGCCGCCCTACTTCCGTCAGCGGGAGGCGGCGGCGGTGGTGGCGGTGGTGGTGGTGTCGCAGCATTCGCGAACACGGTTCTGCCGGCCGTCACGGGTACAGCTCAGGATACCCAGACCCTGACCAGCTCGGACGGGACCTGGTCGGGCGCTTCCACCTTCACCTATCAATGGTTGCGCTGTGACGCCGCTGGGGCCAATCCCGTCCTGATCGCCGGTGCGAACGGCACGACTTATACGCTGGTTGCAGCCGACGTCGGCGCCACCGTCCGGTGTCGGGTGACGGCTACTAGCGGGGCCGTCACCGTCCCGGCTGACAGTTCCCAGTCTGCGGTGGTCTCTGCCTTGGGTGCCGCCGTCGTCAACACGGGCGCGCCAGCCATTACGGGCACGGCACAACAGTTGCAGACCCTGACCAGCACGAACGGGACCTGGACGGGCACACCGACGTTTGCCTATCAGTGGTTCCGCTGTGACGCTGCCGGGGCCAATCCGGTCGCCATCGCCGGAGCGACCGGCACTACTTATGCGCTGGTGGCGGCCGATGTGGGTGCCACCGTCCGGTGTCGGGTGACGGCTACCAGCGGTACCTCGCTCACGGCCGACAGTGCTCAGTCTGCGGTGGTCAATCCGCTGGCGCCCGCGAACACGGGACTGCCCACCGTCTCGGGCACGGCGCAACAGTTGCAGACGCTCACCACCACGGACGGGACTTGGTCAGGCTCACCGACCTTCGCCTATCAGTGGTTGCGCTGTGACGCTGCCGGCGCCAATCCGGTTATGATCGCCGGTGCGACCGGCAATACCTACGTGCTCGTTGGCACAGACGTCGGCGGCACCATCCGTTGTCGGGTGACTGGTACCAATGGGGGTGGTTCGACCACCGCCATTGGTGCCCAATCGGGCGTCGTCAGTGCCGTGGCTCCTGCGAATACAGTCCTGCCGACTATTTCGGGTACTGCCAAGCAGCTTCAATCGCTTACCAGAACAACCGGGACTTGGACCGGCTCCCCAACGTTTGCCACTCAGTGGCTCCGCTGTGACGCCGCGGGTGCCAATCCGGTCGCGATCGCCAGTGCAACCGGCAGTACTTACGTGCTGACCGCAGCCGACGTCGGCTCCACCATCCGGAGCCGGGTGACAGGCACCAACGGCGGTGGCTCGGTCGCAGCGGAGAGCGTCCAAACGGCTACCATCGTGAGCGTGAGAATCATCTCAATGGTCTCCGGTGGGTCTGGTACAGGCTTCTTTGGCGATGGGTTGGATTATGTAAGTGCGAGAATGAACAACCCAACTGCAATGACATACGATGCGGCCGGCAATCTCTACATTGCTGACTCTGGCAACCATCGGATCCGCCGGGTCACAACTGGCGGCATCATTTCGACTGTAGCCGGTACAACTTCGTCGGGATTCAGTGGTGACGGGGCGGCTGCCACGGCGGCTCAGCTGTTTCAGCCGCAGGGAATGGCCTTCGACGCCACCGGCAATCTCTACATTGCAGACACCAGCAACAATCGAGTCCGCAAGGTCACGACCGGCGGCATCATCTCGACGGTTGCGGGTATTGGCACAGCGGGATCCACTGGTGATGGCTCAGCAGCAACGGCGGCGCAACTGAATTATCCAGCAGCATTGGCATTTGATGCAGTCGGCAATCTTTACATTGCGGACTACAACAACCATCGGATTCGTAAAGTCACGACGGGCGGTATCATCTCGACAATTGCAGGTACCGGCATAGCGGGCTTCAATGGTGATGGCGTAGCAGCGGCGGCCGCACAACTGAATAACCCCTATTCCTTGACGTTCGATGCCGCCGGCAACCTCTACATCGCTGATTTTGGCAATAACCGAATCCGCATGGTCACGCCGGGCGGCATCATCTCAACGTTTGCGGGTACTGGTATTGGGGGCTCAGGTGGTGACGGGGCGGCGGCCACGGCGGCTCAGGTGTATCAAACAAAAGGACTGACATTCGACGCAGCGGGGAACCTGTACTTCGCAGAAGACGGAGGCAACCGAGTCCGCAAGATCACGTCGGGCGGTATTATCTCGAAAATTGCAGGTACCGGCTCGTATGGTTATACGGGTGACGGCGGGGATGCCCTTTTAGCCAAAATGATGAGTCCTAGCGGACTGGCAATCGATGCCGCCGGCAACCTCTACATTTCGGATCCCGACAACAGCCGAATCCGCAAGTTGACACCCTAAAGGTCGCTTGGCGCCAGATACCCCAAACGATCGGCGAGTGGCTTGTTCCGCAAGGATCGGCGCCACTCGTCTGTCGTTGGGGTATCTGCCAGGGGTTGTCCGCCCAGCAGCAGTACTTCCGCTGGCATATCCGGTACGGTAATGCCTTGCGACCGGCGGTTGGACGGACCATTGAAAATCTCGCTGGCGTTGATGCCAGCTTACCGATCCCCCCAGCCTGGCAATCTGCGGCGACGCGCCGCTGTCGGCGATCAAACTGCATATGCTGTAACGAGATGGCGCAAAAATGACCGGCTGCACTTGCGAGCGTTGCACCTCACGGCACGGCCCATGTTTGTTCATTCGACGCTGTGACATGGCGGTACAGTTCAGCACAAACCAGGTTCGGTGGAGGGTGTGGACGTGAGCAGCAACGAAACGGCGACGGCATTTAAAACCTTGCAACTGCAACGCAACGGCGACGGCACGGTCTGGCTGACTCTCGACGTGCCGGGTGCCAGGGTCAACACCCTCTCGGCCGCCGTCTTTGCCGAACTGAATCACGCCCTGACCGAGATCGGGGCGGATGCTGCCGCCACTGGCCTGATCATCTTGTCCGGCAAGGCGGACGGCTTCATCGCCGGGGCCGACATCGGCGAGTTGGCACTGATGGACCAAGCGCAGGCTTTCCTCGCCTCCCGCTCGGCGCAGGCCGTCCTGGACCGCTTGGCTGCGCTGCCCATTCCCACTGTCGCCGCCATCCACGGCGCCTGCCTCGGTGGCGGCCTGGAACTGGCCCTGGCCTGCGATGCCCGGATCGTCACCGATGTCCCGCAGACTCAGCTGGGCCTGCCGGAAGTGCAACTCGGCCTGATCCCCGGTGCCGGCGGGACGCAGCGGCTGCCGAGGCTGATCGGGCTGGCGGCGGCACTGGACCTGATTCTCACAGGCAAGAGCGTCCGGGCCGCCAAGGCCGTCAAACTGGGCCTGGCCGCTGCCGCCGTGCCGCCCAGCCTGCTGCGGGAGCAGGCTGCCGCCCTGTTGGGGCTGCTCCATGCGGACGAGGAGCCGGAGACGGCCAAGACCCTGAAGCAACGCCTGTTGGACAGCGCCCTTGGCCGTCCCCAAGTCGTGAATGCGGCTCAAAAGGTTCTATTGACCAAAGGCGGGCACTATCCGGCGCCCTTCAAGGCCCTGACCGCCGCCGCACAGGGCTTAGACGGCAGCTTGAGCGAGGGCCTGGCGGTTGAGGCCCAACTGTTCAGCGAACTCGTCGGGACGGCAGTCAACCGGTCGCTGATCCACGTCTTCCAGGCTACGACGGCAGCCAAGGGCGGGTCGGGCAAGACCGAAGGCCAGCAGGTCGAGCAACTTGGCGTCATCGGCGGGGGCCTGATGGGCTCCGGGATCGCCATCGCCGCCGCCGCCGCCGGGATCCCCGTCCGGGTCAGGGACGTTGATACAGGGGCCGTCGGTCGCACGTTGCAGGCGTCTGCGCAATATTTTGACGGTCTGGTGGCTAAAAAGCGCCTGCGGCCCTTTGAGCGGGACCAGCACGTGGGGCGGATCAGCGGGACTATCGATCAGACAGGGATGCGCCATGCGGATGTCCTGATCGAGGCTGTCTACGAGGATTTGGGGCTGAAACGGCAGATCCTGGCCGAATGGGAAGCGATCGCCCGCCCAGATGCGGTATTTGCGTCCAACACGTCGAGTCTGTCGATCACGGCCATTGCAGCCGAGGCCGAGCATCCCGAGCGGGTCATCGGCATGCATTTCTTTTCGCCGGTTCCGAAAATGCCCCTGGTCGAGGTCATCGTCCATCCGGGCACGTCCGATGAGACGACGGCAACGACCGTGAGTCTGGCCCGGCGGATGGGCAAACACGTCATCGTCGTCGGGGACGGCGTGGGTTTTTACACCAGTCGGGACATCGGCGCCTATCTGAATGAAGCGATGCACCTGCTGGCCGACGGGGCCACGGTCGAGACGATGGACCGGGCCATGGCGGCATTCGGGTTCCCGGTCGGGCCCTGCACCCTGATGGATGAGGTCGGCCTGGATGTCGGTCAGAAGGTGACCCGTATCCTGCACGAAGCCTTCGGGGACCGATTTGCGCCGCCGGATGGGTTCGAGGGACTGGCCACGCCGGCGCGGCGGGGTCGCAAGTCGGGACGGGGCTTTTATGTCTACGACGATCCGACCAGGCCCGTGGACGGTAGCATCTATGCCCTGTTCGGCGAGACCCCGGCAGCCACGCTGAGCGAGATGGCGATCCAGCGGCGCCTCGTCCTGGCGTTTTGCAACGAGGCTGCATGGGCGCTTTCAGACGGCATCCTCCGTTCATCGGCGGATGGTGATCTCGGGGCGATTTACGGCCTGGGATTCCCTCCGTTCCTCGGGGGACCCTTCTGGTATCTCGACTCGCTGGGCCTGTCGCGTGCGGTCGATGAACTGCAGGGACTGGCGTCGTCTGTGGGCAGCCGGTTCACGCCGGCTCCCGTCCTGCTGGAGTTGGTGGCCATCGGGGGCCGTTTTTACCCGGAGGTCTGATCGGACTTAGTCGTTTCAGGGGTTCTTTTCGGGCTGGGTCGGCTGGGCATCCTTGGCCTGCTGCATTAAAGCCTTCCGCTCTTCCGGGGAAAGCCGGACCGTCTGGTTGGCCCGAATGGCTTCTTCTTTGGCCGTCATGTCGGGGGGCTGTTGTTCGCTCATAGGGTTCAAAAGCCTCTTAAAACCTTGCGTCGTCACACCGGGCGATGCTCTGGCGGACGTTCACTCAGTGTAACCCATCGTCAGTGGCCCGTTGGGATTGCCCGATTTGCGTCATGAATTTTCCCATCGCCACCTCGTGCTTGACGTCAGCCTTGCACCGGATCACGATACGAGCAAAACTTTCATCCTGACAGGGATCGCCCCACATGTTTCGCCGCCTGATCGTTGCCCTTAGCCTGATGCCGCTGTTGTCTGGCGCCACAGTCCCGCCAGATGTAGTGCTCACCGAGGCCTACCGCTTCGGGGTGGATCCCTCCCGGCTGTACACCCTGGCCGTCCGACAGGGACTCACCGCCAAGAGCGAGTTGCGACTGGCGCCGCCGGCCATCGTCGGGGTCCGGGGCCTGGACTGGTCTGGCCACGATTCCGGACGTTACCGGGGCTTGGTCGAGCTGTCGGGACCGAAAGCCATCTGGTCCGCCCAAAAGACTCTGCCCGGCACCAACCTCGATTTTATCGCCGCCACCGTCCGTGTCACGCCGGCCCCCTGGCCCGCCATGGCGCCGGGACCGATCAGCTTCGACATGGAGACGTTTTCGGTCCTGTCGCCGCCACCGAAGGACGAGATGACCTTTGCCGATCATGCGGACGTGGTGGACTGGGCCAGCAATTGGGCCAGCGGTGCTCCCAGCTATGGCAGGCTGATGCGTCAGGCCCTGGCCACGATCATGCAGCCGCCCAAGGCGGCGATGTTCGGGTTGCGCAACGAGACGATCGCCGTCGACCATGCCGTGATTACCCAGGCCCCCAATCGACAGGGTCGGATGATCCTGGCTGTTGGCCGGATGGACAGTGATGACAATAAGGCTGAGAAGACCTATTGGACTCAGTCCGTCTTTGCGATCCTCCCGGACAAGGGGGTCAAGTCCCGCATCGACGTCATCGTGCCGGCTTTCGGGCCGGAAGCGGATCCCGGACCCGAGCGGTTCCGCCGCTCTTACCGGATCGTCGATCTCATCGACCGCAACGGCACTGGCACCCTGGACATCCTCCTGTCGGTCACCGATGAAAAGGCCCGTCACCTGGAACTCTACGGTTGGAACGGCCGTTCCTACGTGCTTGTCACCACTTCCCCGCGGACCGGGGTGCCCAGCCTCCTGGATGACTAGGACCGGTCGGTGGGCATGACCGGCACGGGCCGGTTGGGGCAATGGCACCGCATCTGCTGGTGAACGTCCGCCACGCCGGTCGGGCCGTGCGATAATCCGGAATGCCGATGAAGCCAGTAAGGACGCCTGATCGTGGACGATACGCCGCACCTTGTCGAGAGCCTCTACCAGCGCCTCAAGCGAGAGCTGGCAGACCGGCCGTTTCAGACATTCTCGATGGCCGAGCTGGCGAGTCTCATCGATCAGCCGCTTGGCGAGTTGTTCCGTCTGTTTCCGACAAAAGACGAGCTCGGTCAGGCGATGATTGGCCTGGCCTGTGACGATGTGTATCGCAATTTCGACAATGAAGTCGACGCCTCCGCCCCGCTCAAGGATCGGCTGCTCGCCTTTTTGAGCCTACAACTCGAGTTTCTGGGCCCCTGGCGGACGATCTTCGAAAACCAGATCGGCAACCTCTTTCTGCCGATGAGCGGCATGAGCCGGACGGCCCTGCGCAACGTCAGTCGCTACAACGCCTTTCTTACCGCCCTGCTGGGCGCCGATGCACCCGATGCAGACTGGCGTCTCCGGCTGACCACCCCGGCATTGGTCGGCAGCTTCGGCATCTTCAATGCCAGCGTCTGGGTCCGTTGGCGGTTCGATCAGGCGGCGGACAAGGCGGCGACGTTGGTTTATATCCACCAGGGGCTCGATACTTACCTGAAGGGTTTGAAGGCTTGGCATGTCCGTGTCTGACGAACAGGACAGGATCGAAACAGGGCGGGTCAGCCGGTTCCTGAAAATGGCCGGTCTGGCGACCAGCCTGCTGGCGGACAAAGCCCTGGGCCGGGCTGCGGACGGGACCATCAGCCCACAGGCTGCTCAGCGCATTGCCGATGCCCTCGGTCAGCTCAAAGGCCCATTGCTGAAGATGGGCCAGGCGATGAGCTACATGACGGAGTTCCTGCCGCCGGAAGTCACGGCGATCCTGGCCAAGATGCAGAACAACGTCCCGGCCATGGGTTATTTCTTTGTGGCCAAACAGATCGAAGCGGATCTGGGTGGTCCAGTCGAACGGTTCTTCAGCAGCTTCGAGCGCAAGGCCTTTGCCGCAGCCAGTCTGGGTCAGGTCCACCGGGCCGTCCTCAAGGACGGGACCCCCGTTGCCGTCAAAGTGCAGTATCCCGACATGGACCGCCTCGTCGACTCGGATCTGAAGACGGCCCGCATGCTGATCGAGGGCTTGCGCCTCTCCGCCGGCCGCAAGTATGACGTCTCCGACATGTTCGACGAGGCCCGGATCCGGGTCCTCGAAGAGCTCGACTACCGGCGGGAAGCAGACAACACAGATGAATTTGCGGCGCATTTCGCCGATTACGACGGCGTGCGGGTGCCCAAGGTGTATCGGGAGGCCTCGGGCGCCCGGGTGCTCACCCTGGAGATGATGCCCGGCAAGACGCTCGGCCAGGCGATCCAGGACGGCATGAGCCAGGAAGATCGCAATCATTACGGCCTGCTTCTAATCCGGATGTTCTGGGAAGAGTATTTCGGCCTCGCCATGCTGCATGCCGATCCCCATCCCGGCAACTACCTGCTGCATGAGGGCAGCATCCACCTGCTCGATTTCGGCAGCGTCAAGCGCATCAGCCCGGAATGGCAGACCGCGTCACGCCTGCTGCTGCGTGGCATGCTCACGGACGATGACGCCATGCAGTTGGCCGGCAACGAGATGGCCGGCTATCTGCAGCCGGGCGACAGCCCCGAAAAAGTCGAGCTCGTCCGGCAGATCTGGCAGATGCTGTTCGCCCCCTATCGGCACGATACCTTTGATTTTGGGGTCGAGGGTCGGATCGGGGCCAGTATGCAGGTGATGCATGATTATGCGCACCAGGTCGGCATCCGCATGCCACCCGACGCCATCTTCGTCCACCGGGCCGCCGGCGGCATCCTGGCGACACTGTTTCAGATGAAGTCCGAGGGACGGTTCCAGGACCTGATTTTGCCATGGGTCGACGAATCACCGCAGCCGTAGCGCCGTCGGTGCACCGGGGGAGGCTGCCGCCGCAAAAAGAACCAAGACCGGCAGCAGCGTGGCGAGTTAGCCTGCTGCTGCCGGTCTTGGTTCATGGGGGATCGGCGCAGGCTGCCATGACGATGGCACTTCCGGCCGTGTCGGCGCCGGAGCGCCCCGATTCAGTCTTTTTTGGCGTCGATCAGGTCAAAGGTCAACGACGACGTATTAAAGCCGGCTTCCAACACGGCGGCGGTCAGGTTCTTGTCAGCGAACGGCGACTTTGCAGCAAAGGCGGGGAACGGCTT
>JACMPN010000245.1 GCA_014377495.1 Candidatus Sericytochromatia bacterium | reverse complement strand
CGTCGCCGATTTCGTCGACACCCGGTCCTTTGCCGAAAGCCATGTGCGGCGGGTGATGGAAACCGGCACGAGCTTCTGGTCGGAAGACCTGACCAGCGATCCGTCCGTCGACATGACCAAATCCGTCAGCGCCCTGTCGCTGCGCAGCATCATCTGCGTCCCCCTGGAAGGCAGCCAGCCGGTCCAGTCGGTCCTCTATGCCGATCGCGCCGGCACGTCGGCCGCCTTCAGCCGCCAGGACTTCGAACTGCTCTCGGCGCTGGTCCTCTACGCCCGCCTGTTCCAGCAGAACACCCAATTGCACGACACCCAGCGCCGGCAATTCGCCCATCTGCAGTATCTGCACCGGCTGAACAGCCTGGTGGCGAACCAGCTGGACCCAGCCGAAATCTACCGGCAGGTGCTCGCCATGTGCGTCACGATCAGCCAGGCGGAACGGGGCTACATCCTCGTCGGTCCGACGTTCCAGGGCCGGGCCAGCGTCGATGCCGCCGGCAAGCCTGTCGCCCCGGAAGCCTTTGACCAGGCCCTGCTGGACGAGGTGCGCCAGACGGCCAAACCCGTGTTGCGGGTGACGGCGCCCAGCGCCGGCGCCCAGAGCCATCTGGGCCTGGACCTGCGGACGATCCTCTGTGTCCCCCTGGTGGTACGGCAACGGTTCCTCGGGGTCGTCTACCTGTCCGCGAACTCGCTGACGGTCAGCTTCGAGCCCGACGACGTCAACCTGATCAACGATCTGGCCCAGCAGGCCGCCCTGCACCTGGAGGCGGCCCTGCTCCATGACGAATTGCGCCGGCACAACGCCGAGATGGAAAACGTCCTCAACCAACTGACCGGCACCGCGGCGGGCGGGGGATCCACCAGCGGCTCAGTGGCTGCCCTCGGCGGCCTGCACTTCCTATTGCGGCGGCTGATGAGCGAAGGCCGGAGCGGCACGGTGCAGGTCAACGCCGCCGGGGCGTCCGGCGCCGTCACCCTCGCCGACGGGGTGATCGTCCAGGCCGGCTCGTCCCGCTGGGAGTTGGTCGGCGACGAAGCCCTCGCTGAGCTTTTCAGTTGGCGCGAGGGCGAGTGGTTCTGGGTGGAACGCCCCAGCCAGGGCCGGCGCGACATGGAGAAGAAGGACTTCCTGTTTTTGGCGGAGTTGCGATTCGCCCAGCGCTGGATGGCCATCAACGGGTACCTGTCCCCGGACAGTAAACCCGTTCGGCTGGCTGCCGCCCAAGCGGGCCTGAGCGAGCCGGAACTGCATGTGCTCGGTCTGGTCACCAAAGGCCGAACAGCCCTTGAACTGGCCCAGGCCAGCCACATGCCCTTCCGGGAGGCCCTGGACCACCTGCTCGCCTTGGAGGCCGCCTCACTCCTCGCCTGGTCGCCCATCGCCTGAGTGTGCGGCCGGAATCCGCCTGGCCGACCGTGATCTGATGATGGGCTCGCCTTGGCACAGGTGGCCGGATTACAACGACACCTTGATCAGCTAGGGGGTGGCGGCCCGCCCGGCAGGGGCATCGCCGGCCACGACGATCTGATCACGGCCGGCGGCTTTCGCTTGATATAGGGCGTCGTCGACCCGCTTGAGGAAGCCCTCGAGAGAAGTGCTGGTCCCGATCTCAGCCACGCCGATGCTGACCGTCACCGGCAGCCCGCCGTCCGGAGGTTCGGCGCGCACGCGCTGCCAAAGACTTTCGGCGATGCCCATGGCAGCCTCAAGCCCGCTATGCGGCATGACGACGAGGAACTCCTCGCCGCCATAGCGGCCGACCGTATCGCTCGAACGGCAAACATCAAGCAGGATCGCCCCGACCCGGCGCAAAACTTCGTCGCCCGCCTGGTGGCCCAGGGTATCGTTGACCCGCTTGAAGTGATCCAGATCCAGCATCACCAGGGCCATCGGCTCGACATAGCGGCGGGCGGCTTCGAAATGCTTGCGGAACTGATCGTCGAGATAAGCCCGGTTGTGGACCCGGGTCAACTCGTCGGTGATCGCCTGCTCCTGCGCCTGCTGGTACAGGCGCAGGACGTACTCCATTTGGTCGATCTGCTGCTGCTGCTGCTTCAGCATCCGGGCATTGGCCATCGCCACGCTGGCATGGGCCGCCAGGGCTTCAAGAAACTCCAGGTCGCCCTTTGAGAAGCCGTTGACTGCCGCCCGCCCGCTGACGTAGATCGCCCCGCTCAGTGCCGCGTTTTCGATCAGCGGCACGCACATCACCGTACGCAGGTCCATGCCCCGCACGCTCGCTTGGTGTGCCCACTGCTCATCGATGGCCGCATCCAGCACGCAGAGGGACTTCAGTTCCGTCGTCACGTGCTTGAGGACGCTCTTGCTGAGATGGGAGGCGGTGGCGGGCTCGCCGGACCGCGTCAGGCCGGACCCGAAGGTGAGGTGGGGCCCCAACAGGAGCAGCGCCTCGTCCGCGCCGCTGACCCGCAGGGCGTTGGCGAGGATGTCTTTCATGATCGCCTCAATGTCCGACACGTTGCCGATCGAGCGGCTGAGGGAATTGAGGATGCGCAGGCGCTCGTTCTGGACCCGGGCACTGGCATACAGGGCCCCGTTCTGGATAATCACGCCGGCGTAATTGGCCAGCAACTCCAACAGGCGCAGGTCGTCCAGGATCTCCATCGGCGACGTGCGGTCGACGTAGAGCACGCCCGCCACTTCCTCGGTATCGCCTTTAGGTACCTTCAGGGGCACGCACAGGGCCGAATGCAGGTTGAGGGCCACGATGCTCGCCTGCTGTTTGAAGGCTTCGTCGTGCTGGGCGTCGGCAATCCAGAGGGCTTTGCCTTCCAGGATGGCCTTCTGGATGATGCTGCGGCTGACCGACTCGCCGTCCACGGGCATCGGCGAACCCCAGCGGACCCGGCAGTCCAGGCCTCCGTCCTCGTCGACGAGGAAAATGTAGCCCCTGTCGCCGTGACTGATCTCGACGGCCAAGACCAGGATCTGCTCCAGGAGATTTTCGGGATCCGTCGTCTGCGTGATGATCTGGAAGAGGCGATCGAACATGGCGTCCCGGTGCTCGGGCTTGGCGGCCTGGGCTGGGACCTCGACGATCAGGGCCGACCGGTCGTCGGTGACCGTCGTCTGCCAGAGTCGGTCCAGCGCCGTCGACAGGTGGGCAGTGCCCACGGCTTCCGCCAGCAGGTCGTCGCCTAAGCTGGTGTGCACCCCGTCGCTGACGATCACGACGCGGTCGGCAGCTTCCAGCATCACCTCGGTGTAGTCGGGCTCCGGATCCTGGGGCCGGCCGAGATACCGGAGGAGGCTTTTACTGGCCTGGTGCTGCCGGGCCTGCTCGCGGCTCAGCTGGCCACGGGCGATGAGCAGAGTCGCCAGGCAATGATCCGCTGTGATCTGATCGAGCTTGCCGGCACGCCATAGGTAGGCCCGGACGTCGCCGACGTGCCAGAACTGGGCGCGATCCGGCAGGAACCGGGCCACCAAAAGGGTGGCGCTCACCCCTTGACCCGGCACCGCCGCCAGCAACGCCTGATTGGCCTGGCCGATCAGCGTGCGCACGACCCGGTCGTCACTGCGATCGATCTGACCGAGCCGGGTGGCGAAGAAACGCAGGAGGACCTGGGTCGCCTTGGCACCGCTGCCCTCCGGCCCGCCGCCGTCGATGACGACCGCCCACCCAGTCTGGGCGTCGGTCCAGATCCCGTCCTGGTTGGCGCCGGACTCGCCTGCGGTACTGCGCAGGCTCCACTGATCCGCCCCCCAGCCGAGTGGCAATGCAACAGACATCGACAACCTCTCGTCACAACGGCATGTTATCGCTAGTATATGCCGTTAGTCCCGAATGGTCATCCTCCATTCAAGCGGGTTGCCGCCCATTTCGCCGCTGCACTCCGCCGATACGGCTGTAGCCGGGCATGAACGTGCCGCTTTCCGCCCCCGCTATCCCTGCGCCGTTGTCCCGGACAGCCACTTCGGCGCCCGGGACCCCGTTTGTCGTGACCGTTCCCGCCGGTGGCGGGGGCCAGTCCAGGCGCCCGGGGGTTGCGGCACGGGCTTTGCACGGCTCCATCAGTCGCTCACCCCGATCCCACCCGGCCCCCGGCGCAGTCAGGGGTGATCGCCTGATCGAACCGTCAACGCCAGCGGCACGTGGATGCAGCGGTAGGCAAAGCGCCGGGTCGAGG
>JACMPN010000244.1 GCA_014377495.1 Candidatus Sericytochromatia bacterium | reverse complement strand
AGCTCAGTTGGTAGAGCGCTTCCTTCACACGGAAGGAGTCTTCGGTTCGAGTCCGGATGCGCCCATTTCCTCTTTTCCCGGCCAGCTGCGGCTTGCCTGGTCCATGCAGATCTGCGGCTGCGTCTGGCCCATAGCCGGAACTTCCCCAGTGTTTCTGTGTTAAGCCGGGCGTGGATCGGGCATGTCTGATGCATTTCCGCAGTCGGCCAATTGACCCGGCAGGTCCTCGCCGTTAGGTTGTGGTGTGTCCTCAGGCGACGGTGTCCGATTCCTGTCTGACGGGGCAAAGCCTCACACTGGAAACGAGGCCTGAATGCGCGTTATGCTCGTCGCGGCGGAGGCGGCTCCCATCGCCGCCGTGGGGGATCTGGCTCAAACGGTGCCCGCCCTGGCGATTGCCCTGTCTCAGCTCGGGCACGACGTGCAAATCGTCATTCCCCATTACGGGCAGATTGCGCTGCCCGGCGAGATGCCGGTCAGCTTTACGTTCCCATTGGAGACTCGGGCCGGGGCGACCTTCTCGATCGCCGTGACGGAGCTGACGCTGGCCGAGACGGCGGACGGTCCCCATCCGGTCACCGTCACCCTGATTGGCAACGATTACTTTTTTACGAACCGGCCCCAAGTCTATGGGTATCACGACGACGCTTACCGGTTCGCCTTTTTCAACCTGGCAGTGCTGCACCTTTTACAGCACCAGAAGGTGCTCCCGGACGTCCTGCATACCCACGACTGGCACACGGGGCTGCTGGCGGTCTACATGAAAATGACGGACGACGCCCGCCTAATCCCGATTGCCAACGTCTTCACGGTCCACGAGATCATGTACCAGGGCACCGCCCAGGCGGAGCTGCTCGATTTTGCCGGCTTGGGTTGGGAGGTCTTTCAGCAGGACGGTTTGGAGTTCCACCGTCAGGTCAGCCTGCTCAAGAGTGGCCTCGTCTACTCAGACCTGGTCTCGACGACCTCGGAACTCTACGCGGCGGAAATTCAGAAAGCCGAATTCGGCGCTGGCCTGGAGGGACTGCTGCAGTCGTTGCACGCCAAAATCTGTGGCATCACCGAAGGGGTCGACGACCAGCGCCACGACCCCGGGACGGGTGTCGGCCTGCCGGCGAGTTATACGCCGGACGATCTGAGGGGCAAGGCGGTCTGCAAAGAGGCGATCCAGCAGGAACTCGGTCTGCCGATCCACAGTGAGATCCCGATCGTCCTGCTGCCGGCCCGGCACTCCGACCAGGGCAGCATTCAGCTGCTGAAGGGGATCGCCGGCTACCTGCAACGGTTGGAGGTCCAACTGGTCATCTACGGCGGCAAAGTCCCGGAAGTCGAGGCACTGTTCAGCCACATGCCCCATGGCCCCAGCACCTACGTCCAGGTCGAGCCGAATCCGGAGCTGGTCGCCCGACTCTGGGCCGGGGCCGATATCCTCCTCATGCCACCCCGCCTCAAGCCCCGGACAGAAGAACTGCGCCTGGCCCTCCGCTACGGCACGATCCCGATCACCTACGGCATCGAAGGCATGGACAGCAACCTCATCCGCCGCTTCGACACCCGCACCGGCGAGGGATCGGGCTTCATGTTCGCCCCCTATACGCCGACCGAGTTGCAGCGGACCCTGAAGCTCGCCCTCGACACTTATGACCGTGTTTCCGCATGGAACCAATTGGTCGCAAACAGCCTGAGCCTGGACCTTTCTTGGGCGACGACGGCGCGTAAGTACGTCGATTATTACGATAAGGCCATTGCCGAACGGCAGAAGGCAGCAACGACGGACTAAAACGCAGGTGCGTTGTCTCACAGACGACATTCAGATGGCGGGGCCACGATGGGTGTCAGGAGGCAACGTGAATCGCCGTCTAATTGCTTTGGGTGCCGTGGTCCTTTTTTTGACCGCCTGCCCCGCCAAACAGGTCACCTACGAGGCGACCCTCTATTACGCAGACCGGGATCTGCGGTATCTCGTGCCGGTCAGTCGGTCCGTCACGGCGTCCCGGGCCGCCCTGCCGGCCTCCGTGATGGCCCAGCTACAAACCCCGCCCGGCGGGTTGACCAGCGTCTTACCGGAAGGCACGACGATCAAGTCGGTGGATCGTGCTCAAGACACGGTGACGGTCACGCTGCAACCAGCTAAGACAGGACTGCAGGGAGCGGCACTGGTCCAGGAGGCCATCGCCCTGAGCCTGGTGGGGGTGGATGGCATCAAGGAAATCCGCTTGCAGGGGTTGCCCACGGGCGAAGCGTCCCTGGATTTCAGCCAGCCGACCGGTCGACCGCGGTACCCGAACCGTTGGATCGAGGCTGACGATGGCGAGCGGGCCTGGGTGACGGTGTGCTGGCAGACCAAAGACCACCGTTTCCTCGTCCCTGTGTCGGTGCCGGCAGGGAGTGATGCGTTGGCCGAGCGCCTGGCCGTCTGGCAAGCCGGTCCACAGGCTGGTCGCAAATTGCTGTTCGATCGATTGTGGACGGCAAACGCCCCGCTCGTGTTGGCGGGCCAGCAGGGCAACACGGTGACTGTGACTGTGCCTGGCGATCTGGCTGGGGTCGACAAAAGATGGCGCCATGCCTTGGCCTGGACGCTGACCGAGTTCCCTGGTGCAGAGCATGTGCGGCTTTCCGGGAATAAGGATTCCATGGCAGCCGATGCCGGCGGGGTGGTGGATCGTCCATTGGTCTTGAACGTCGAATCGCACTCCTGAATGTACCGAGGAGGAGCACCCATGCGTTGGCACGCATCCGGGATGATCGTGGCCCTATTGGTGGGTCTGGCGCAGCCTGTTTGGGCGGCACCGGGCCTCCCCATGGTCCAGGGGATCCGCGTGGACCCGATCACGCAACAGCTGGTCGTCACAACGACCGGCGACATCGTGCCTCAGATCACCCAGTTGTCCAACCCACCCCGATTGGTTGTGGATTTTGCCGGACAGTTGGGCGACATCCCGCGCCAGCTGGCCGGCTGGCTGCCTTCCCTGAAAGGCGTGCGTCTGTCCCAGTATCTGCCCGAGAGCGGCCGCATCGTATTTGACCTCGATCAACCGATGAATGTCGAGATCGCCCAGGAAAAGGGCGCCGACGGGCTGATGCGCAGCTTGTTCCGGCTCGTCGACGTGGTGCAGGCTGAAAACAACACGCTGCAGGCCATCGACGTGTCCGATCAAAGCCTGATGATCATGACGTCGGGTCCGACACAACCCTTGATCACCCAGGTCGGCAATCGGGTCACCATTCAGATCCCCCGGGTCTCGGTGCCCACAGTGCCGACCATGCCGTTGGCATCCAGCCTCTTCGAACACCTTTCCGCCTCGGTCGTCGGGGACACCCTCGTCCTGACGGCGACATTGACCCGGACCGAGCCGCTCGGCTTTGCCTTGTCCGACAATGGCCGGATGGTCACTGTCGAAGCACGCTCTCCCTGGGCCAAACTGCAGGTGCAGTCTCGGAACGGCCCGAGCGAGGCCAGTCTGATCATCCGTGGCGACCGCCGGTTCACCTACCAGGTGGAACGGGTCGACAACCACATCGTTGTCACGACGAATGGCACCTATGCCGAAGATGCCCGCCAGGCCTTTGCCGATGGGACCCTGAAGGGCCTGCGGGTAGGCAAAGGCGAGTCCGGCGGCACCACCGTGTTTGCCCTGGAAACCCCCAAACCGACTGCCTACGCCATCGGCCTCAGTGAAGACGGCCGGACACTGGCCGTCACGCTGAAACGTGAAGCCGTCAAGGTCACTGTGCCGCCAGCCCACAGGGACACGCCCCTGATCGTCCTCGATCCCGGCCATGGTGGCCACGATCCTGGTGCCATCGGCCCGGGCGGGACCCAGGAAAAGGCCGTCACCCTGTCCGTCATCCGGATGCTCGAAGAAGAACTGCACCGCATGGGCTGGCGGACCAGTCTGGCCCGACACGACGATTCGGAGATCGATCTGGCGCCGCGGGTGGCCGTGGCGAATACGACCAAGGCCGACCTGTTTGTCAGCGTCCACTGCAATTCCCTGGACCGGAACTGGATCCAGGGCATCGAGACCTATTACCGCAACCCGTTCAGCATCCCGTTGGCCAAAAAGCTGCATGCCTCACTGGTCGGCAACCTGGGCAGCCCCGACCGGGGCATCCGCTACGCCAACTTCTACGTCATCCACCACACGACGATGCCGGCCGTGCTTTGCGAGATCGGCTACATCTCCCATGCCGAAGAGGAGCAGAAGCTTTCCGATCCCGCCTATCAGCGCAAAGTCGCCAAGTCCCTGGCCGAGGGTCTGAAAGCCTATTGGACAGAGTCCAGGAAGGGCAGTTAGCCGGCCTTCACGCAGTTAACCAACGTTTACCCTTTGGGGCCGTAACTGCTGGTCGATCCGGTCGCGGATATACCGGTAATCCGCATCGTTGTGGACGAAATCGAGGCCATCGCTGTCGATGGTCAGGACCGGTGCCCAGTCGATCCGTCGCACCCAGTCCTCGTAAAGTTCATTGAGCAGCGCCAGGTAGCCTGGATCGATCGTCTGTTCAAAGTCCCGATTCCGTTGTCGGATGCGCCGTTTCAGGGTGGCGGTATCGGAACGCAGGTAGATGATCAGGTCCGGTGGGGCGATCAGGGTGACCAACTGACGGTGCAGGTCCTCGTATTGGGCGAGGTCCCGGCCATCCAAGAGGCCTTGGCGGTGCAGGGCCCGGCAAAAGATTTCCAGGTCCTCATAGACGCTGCGGTCTTGCACGGACGGGATGGCGGCATCGACGAGGGCTTGGTGCTGGGCAAACCGCTGGGACAGGAAGTAGACCTGTAAGTGGAAGCTCCAGCGTTTCATGTCGCCGTAGAAGTCGGCGAGGTAGGGATTTTCCTGCACCACCTCGTATCCCGCCTGCCAGCCCAGCTCATTTGCCAGGGCCTTGGTCAGGCTGGTCTTGCCGGCACCGATGTTGCCGACAACGGTGATCAGCCCACTCATGCAACGACCTCGTTGGCCAGGATGAGGTTGCGCACCTGGGCGATGTCCCGCGGATTGCTGACCAGGTTCAGGCTGTCCGTGTCGATCGTCAGCACGGGTACGCCCGGGTAGGTCTTTTGGAAGGTGCTGAAAAAGGACTCGTAGGCGTTGCTCAGGCTTTCAATATACGTCTGGTCCATCTGGCGCTCGAAGGAGCGGTCCCGCTGGGCGATGCGACCCATGAGGGTTTCGACCGCAGCGCGCAGGTAGATGACCAGACCGGGCTGGGGCACCTTTTCGTCCATCAGGCCGAACAACTGCTGATGCATGGCCAACTCGTCGGTGTCGAGGTTCTGCTGGGCAAAGATCAGGTCTTTGGCGAAGAGGTAGTCGCTGATCACGACGGCCTTTTGCTGCAGGGCCGTTTCCAGGCGCTGCTGCTGCCGGAAGCGGCTGAGCAGGAAGAAGATCTGGGTCTGAAAGGCGTTGCCAGCCCGGTCGGCGTAGAAGTTCTGCAGGAAGGGGTTTTCCTCGACGATCTCCAGCATCAGTTCGCTGCTGGGCAGGCAGCTGGCCATGGTTTTGGCCAGGGACGTCTTGCCGACGCCGATAACGCCTTCGATCGCGATGTATTGCATCAATGAAACCCCTGTTCAAAACGGCAGCGCAAATCCCGGCCTGTCACGGCCGTCTCGGAGCGGAATAAGCGGATGGGTGAGGGCCGTCACTGGCGACGACATGGGTCAGTTTAACCGAACTGTATCGAGCGAACAGGCCTATGCAGTGTCGCCAGAGTGTGAAACACCACTAACCACACTATCGCTAGCGTCCTGTAAATAAGTGTAACGGCTGAAACGGTCTCTGTGGGCGGGTTGTGGCCGATGCCGCCGCTGATGCGGATCGTGGTCACGCGCAGTCGGCGAAGGTGCGTGCGGCGGCGGGATCCAGCTCCCATGCGCTTCGCAAGCCCCTGTCCGGTCAGGGATGTGGCGCGTTGTCAGGATCAGAGATCTTTACAGCGGCGGTATTGGGCCTGGCGGCTTGATCAATTGCCAGATGATGGCATCGTCGGCCGCTCAAGGTTAGAACGTAAAGTCGAGGTAGACGATCGGGCCTTTGACGACGGTGGCCGACTGGGTCTGCGTGCCGAGGGTGGGCGACGTGGCGACGACTTCCAGCGGCACATCGAAGGGCACCGTATCGAAAGCGTACTTGCCGGTGTCGTCCGTCAGCACACTCTGTTTCTGGGCACAGTCACCCAACGGGGCCCCGGTCCGGGTCTTCAGGGTCACGGTCACGCCCGCCTGCGGCTGGGCACGCCGGTCCTGCACGGTGCCGTGCAAGCTGCCCCAGAGGATGGCGCAGCAATACCCGGTCGGCGGCGGAGAGCCACAGGGGATCTGCGGGGTCGACGAGGTTGGCGTACACCCAGTGGCCCAAAAGGCGGCGATGATCAGGCTCCCGCCCCAGCGGTTACGACGTCTCACAGTTTCCCCTTTTCCAGCGATCGTGGTGTGCTGCCGGCGATCCATTGATGTTCTGGACGGCGACAACCGAGCCCAGGTTCCCTGTCGGAACCGGATCGTGGGTTCGGCCGCCACCACGGCGCTTGGAGACTATCTCAATCAACGATCGGTCGCCTGGCACCGCATGGCTGCGCCAGGACTGCGTTACAGTTTCTCACCGGACTACCCCGTCCGCTTCGTCACTGTGCCTTGCCTGGCATTGCCCTATGGCGCCAGGCCCGGTCTCGTTGATTGAGATAGTCTCTTAGGCCTTCAGTGTAACGACCAAGTCCTCGGCCTCTGTGAGCATT
>JACMPN010000002.1 GCA_014377495.1 Candidatus Sericytochromatia bacterium | reverse complement strand
GGCGCTGGCGGCGTCCAGCCAGACTATTGAACCGGCGGACAGCCCGGCAGCCACTGCCGGGCTGTCCGGATTTCCGGCAAAAACCCGGCTGACCGCAGCGTCCAATGGTGGGGACCACCGTCACCGTTTCGGGGAAGGCAGGCCACGCACCGTGGCTGTGGTGGCCCGTGGCGACGTTCGCGGTCACCCAACCGATGACCGCGGCGGTGCGGCAGTGGCGGTCGAGACAATCGGTAGCGGGGTCTGACCCGAGGCAAAACCGCCGGTCACACGAGGTTGTCCGCGCCTTACCCCCCGAATCCATGTCATGGGCGGCAACAGCGGGCATTGGAATGGGCGGCAGGAGGATGGTTGGAGAGTGTCTCCCCACTTTTTGGCGAAGAAACTCACATTTCGGGTAGTATGAGAATATGAATACCCGATCGCTTTCGTGATCGCCAAAGGAGTCCTGTCTCAATGCCAAAAGCAAAAACTGACGCCACCCCTGTCGCCCGCAAAGCGGTGCGGCAACAAATCCGTCAGGTTTCCAAGGACGTTCCGGTAAAAGCCAAGCCATCCAGCAAGAAAGCCCCGCAGACCCGCATCCGGCGGTCTCCCACGGAATTGCTTGCCGATCTCAAGGCGCAACGCGATGAGATCGCCCGGAAGATGGGTGCAGGCATCGCCCGGCTGGATGAGAAGATCGCCCGGACCGAGGAACGCTACGAGAAGAGCCTAAAGTTGGCTGAGTTCGCCGAAGTCGATGTGGAGACCCTGTCCCGCCAACTTGAGGAAACTAAGCGGAATCAGCGGTTGTTGCGGCTGGCTCTGAAGCGGCGCTAAGGGTTTGTCGGTCATTGTTGAGCCGACGGGCCCGGTGGACGCTGTGCCGATCCGTGTCGGCCTGGTCGGCTACGGGTTTGCCGGCAAGACGTTCCATGCGCCGGTGATCGCGGCCGTGCCCGGTCTGCGGCTTGCCGCCGTCGCCTCGCGGCAGTGGGAGCAACTGTCGGCGGACCTGCCGGACGTCGCCGTGGTGGCTGACCCGCTGGCGCTGGTCACCGGGGCCGACGTCGACCTCGTCGTCATCGCCAGTCCCAACGAAACCCACCTCCCGCTGGCCCTGGCCGCCTTGCGGGCCGGTCGGCACGTCGTCGTGGACAAGCCGTTCACGGTGACCCTGGCCCAAGCCCGGGAGCTCGCCGAAGCGGCTCGGGCGGAGGGGCGGATTTTATCCGTCTTTCAGAACCGCCGATGGGACAGTGATTTTCTCGGGGCCCGACAGATCGTCGCCGCAGGGCGTTTGGGCGAGATCGTCCATTACGAGTCGCACTTCGACCGCTTTCGGCCGGATGTCCGGGCCCGCTGGCGGGAACAGTCCGGGCCGGGGACGGGCGTCTGGTTTGATCTGGGGCCCCATCTGGTCGATCAGGCTCTCTGCCTGTTCGGACTGCCTAAGACGGTGAGTGCCAGGCTGGCCCGCCAACGCGACGGGGCGCAGACGGACGACTGGGCCCACGTGGTCCTGGACTATGGCCGCCTGCAGGTGATTTTGCACGGATCGATGCTGACGGCGGGCAACGGGCCGCGGTTCATCCTCCACGGCACCCGCGGCAGTTGGCTCAAACACGGCTCAGATGTCCAGGAAGACCAGTTGTTGGCGGGCATGCGTCCCGGCGATGCGGGCTGGGGCCACGATCCTGTCGCCGGCCACTGCCACGATGGGGCCACAGGCGCCGTCACCGGGGCAGCAGAACCACCGCACCAGGGTTTGGGACTGGGTCCAGGCCCGGAAGACCCGCTCCCGTGAGGCGGCGAACCGGCGAGTCAATCGCAAAGCGGTTTCGGGCAGGTCGTCGTTCATGGGGTGTTTCCT
>JACMPN010000243.1 GCA_014377495.1 Candidatus Sericytochromatia bacterium | reverse complement strand
TCGACGGCGTGTTCAACCACACGGGTGACGACAACGTCGCCTTCAAGGATGCCGAGGCCAACGGACCCAAGTCCAAATTCTGGAACTGGTACAACATCAAGGGCTTCCCGATCGTCAAAAATCCCCCCAACTACAACGCCTGGTGGGGCTTTGCCACGCTGCCGCAGCTGCGGGCCAAAGAGAACCCCGACGTGCAGAATTTCCTCTTGGAGACCGTGGCCGATTGGACCAAAACCGGCATCGACGGCTGGCGTCTGGACGTTCCGAACGAGATCGACAGCGATTCCTTCTGGCAGAATTTCCGCCGCACGGTGAAGGGCATCAATCCCAACGCCTACATCGTGGGCGAGATCTGGACCGACGGCCGTCGCTGGCTGCAGGGTGACCAGTTCGATGCCGTCACGAATTATCTCTTCAAAGAACAGATGGTCGAATTTTTCGCCAAGGGCAGCACGAACGTGGACGCCGTCGATGCCAAATTGGCCGGCGTGCGCAACCTCTACAGCCCGGAAACCAACCAGGTCATGTTCAACATGCTCGGCTCGCATGACACGGCCCGTTTCCTGAGCGAGGCCGGTGGCGATGTCGACAGCTTCAAGCTGGCCAGCATCTTCCAGATGACCTATCTGGGTGCCCCGGTCGTCTATTACGGGGACGAGGTCGGCATGTCGGGTGCCAAGGATCCCGCCAACCGCGGCTGCTTCCCCTGGGACGGTCGCAAAAACGACTCGATCAAGAGCCTCTATAAGGATTTGATCTCGCTGCGGGCGGCCACGCCGTCGCTGCGGCGGGGTGATTTCCAGACTGTGATGCGCCACAACGATTACGGCCTGTGGGCCTACCAACGGACCGCCGGCACCGACAAGACGGTTGTCGTCATGAACCTCGGCAAGCAGGCCCGGCCGATCACCCTCGATCTGGCCAAGTTTGGCTGGGCTGACGGCACCCGGGTCACCGATGCCCTCGGTAAACAGACGTTGACCGTCACCAACAGTCATTTGACAATCCCGGCCGCTGCCGCCCGCAGCGCCATGATCTTCCGCCCTGCCGACGCCCGCCAGGCAAAACGGTAAAACGGCTGCTCAACAGGCCCCTGTGGATGACCGCGGGGGCTTGTTTCCGTTTGGTCGGGTATGGTGAAGGCGCCCAATCCCGTCACCATCGAGGCTGCTGATGTCCCGCAACCGTCCCCAGGCCGAACCGTACCGGATCAAGATGGTGGAGCCCATCCGCCTGCTGAGCCCCGCCGAGCGTCTGGCGGCGCTGGAGGCGGCCGGCTACAACCCTTTCCGGTTGCGCGGGGAGGACGCCTACATCGACCTGTTGACCGACTCCGGCACCAACGCCATGAGTGATCGCCAGTGGGCGGCGATGTTGCTCGGGGACGAGGCCTATGCCGGTTCACGGAATTGGGAGCAACTCGTCGGGACCGTGCAGCGCCTGTACGGGTTCGAGCATGTCCTGCCGGCCCATCAGGGCAGGGCTGCGGAAAATGCCCTGGCCACGGCCCTGATCCGCCCGGGCAGTGTCATTCCCTGTAATTCGACCTTCGTCACCACCCAGACGCATTTTGAGGCGGCGGGTGGGCGCCTGGTCAACGTG
>JACMPN010000242.1 GCA_014377495.1 Candidatus Sericytochromatia bacterium | reverse complement strand
CAGGTGGTCCGCCCGGGTCCTGATCCCCGCTTGACTGCCGCCGCAACCGCTGCACCGACCGTCGTTGTCACACCGCTTGTTGCTCTCACATCTGCGCCTACGTCTGCTGTCCCGATGACTGCACCTACGCTGCCCGCGACTCCGGCTGCGAAAGGAAGAGTCATGGCACAACCTCAGGTCGAGCCTATCGGTCAGGCGACCGTCAAGACCATGCCGGTGGCAGTCCCGGTCGAGCCGACGGCTGTTCCGGCGCCGGAAGAGGTGGCGTTCGCCGATCTGGTTTCGGAGGATGACCTCGACGTGCTGGCCGAGTGGCCCGACGAAGAGCTTTTCGCCGAGGAGACAGTCGACTTAAGGCCGGATTCGGCGGCTGCCTTTCTAACGGCCCTGGGTACGGCCATCAATCCGGCGATCGTGCCGAATTTCGTCGCTGCGCAAGCCGACGGCGAGTTCACGGACGGTGGCGAAGTGCGTCCGACGGCCACGACCAGCCGCCGGTTGCCGATGGCCGAGCATATGAGCCGGGTCCAGGATAACAGCCGGATCACCGGTAACGCTGCACCCGCCGAGACGACCCACGGGTCGGATGCGCCCATGGCTGCTCCGGCACCGCCGGCGGTCTCGACTCCGGCCGTGCCGAACCGTCGTCAGCCGACGCAGGATGCACCTGCACCAGCGGTGCGCGTACCAGACCCCATGACCGGTCGGGTGTCTGCCCCACCGCCGGCGGCCCGCATGGGCGCTGGCGGTCTGCCGCCAGTGGCACCGCCGGCCAAAACGGCCGCCCCGCCAACACCGTCGGCAGCAACGCCCGCCGTGTCGACACCGAAGACTCCCGTGGATTCCGGGTCGCCTGCCGCGCAGCCCCTGGTCGGTGGACGGCGGGCCGTGGAAGGTCGGCGGAGCGTCGCCCCGGGACGGGCACGGCCAGAGTATGACGATTTGCCTGTCGGCTTTATCCCCAAGGAGGCCGTGCAGCAGGCCGGAGCGGCCGAACCCGAAGTGGCCCGTCCCTCCGGCGTCACCCCGCCCGCCGCGGGTGGATCGAACGATGCCGGCGAATCCGGTGACGGGCGACGGGACCAGCAGCAGCGCTCATCAGGCTCACCGGTCGCGACACCGACGCAGGCAGCGACGCCCGGCTTCGTCAATCCGATGGTCTCCGAGGCGCAGGCCCCGGCCGTCGCCGCCAACGCCGCCGTCTCGGCAGATGCCGGTGTAGCGGAACGCCGGGCCACCGGCGCGGCGGCATTGCCGGAGAGTGACGACATCGGGCCGACGACGGTGCGCAGCGAAACGGTTACCACTCGCCTCAGCCAGCCGGCCGAAGCGGCCGCCACAGCACCGGAAGCACCTGTTTTCAACGCAACGGCCAGCATGACGTCGCAGCAACTGGTGGATGCCGTCAATGACGGCGTGCCGCTGCACTTTGCCCAGTTCCCCGAACTGGTCCAGGCGATCGTCACGACGAAGCCCTTCGTGGAAAAGACTGTCGACATCGTCCTCCAGCCGGAAGGTCTCGGGCGGGTTCGCCTAGAGGTCTCGCTGGTTGACAACGGGACGGCCATCCGCATCGCGATGACCACCCAGTCGGCGGCGGCCAAGCAGGTCATGGAAAGCTATCTGCCCAAGATTCAGCAGATCGCCCAGAGTCAGGGATATGTCCTGAAGGATCCCGAGGTCAAGGTCAGCGATCGTCCGATCCGCAGCAGTGAGGGCAAGGGCCAGGCAGGCAGCGACAGTGCCGGATCTCGGCAGAATCGGCGGCGGCGGCGCAACAACGACGACGGTACCGTCTAGTCGGGTGCCGGTGCGCCCCACAGGCGGGTACCGGTGGCGATAAATTGCGGCACGGCAGATGCAAAATCCGGGCGCGTGTTGATCTGATCCTGCAGCTTGCCTTCGGTGGCATGGCTGGCGATCCAGAGCGGGATGAACGCCAGAGCCGGATCGTGCCCCTGGAGCTGGACGAGGCGGGCGCCGAACTGGTTGTAGAGTGGCAGGACCGTGTCTTTCGGAAAATGGTCAGTCAGGTGGTGCTGCGCGGGAACGCACATGTAGGGCGTGCGCAGCATCTCGTCGATCCGTTGCATGAAATGACCGTAGGCCCGACAGGGTAGCGGCCGCCCCTCATAGGTGCTGCAGCGGTCGTCGATCAGCAGTGGGCAGTGGTGCCCTGCCGTGGTCGCTACGTCGGAGAGTTCGCTGGACATGGCGATCAGGCCCGGCGTGTCGGCCGCCGGACCGACGATCATCCGCCCGAGCATCGCCCCGAACCAGTCAAACGTGCGTTGCAGGATCGTCTGCTGCGCTGCCGGGGGCAGCTTGAGCATATGAGCATAGAGGGTTTCCCACTCCAGGCTGGTGACGAACGGCAGGTTGTAGCAACAATTGGTGCAACCGGTCACGCACAGGAAATCACCATACGGCTCACTGGCCAGGGTCACGATCTTGTCGACCAGGCGGTAGAGGTCCCGATCGTCACCGCTCCGGCCGATGTTCGTAGCCTTGCGGACATTGTCACCGATGGCTTGGTAACCGGCGATGAGTTTGGCGCAGGCGTCTTCGGCAAACATCGGGCGTCTCCTGTGGGCCGGGGCTGATCCGGGCGTACGAGGGGACACGCATACGCACGGATCCTATCATGGCGCCAATGGGGCCACGGGCGGTCCTGACGGTCGGGCCCATCAATGTCCCCTTCCCATGCGGACGTCCGAACGAGCCCTCTTCTGGAGCGATTCGGCAAGGGCAATTTGCTGCAATCGGCATAACGCCTGCCTTCCCGATTAAAGAGGATTTAACCGACCCTTGCTTGTGGCGGCTTCAAGCGCTGAGATACGCTAATCTGGCCGAGACGCCCATCTCAGCCGACTTGTGGATTGGACGGGGGTGCCATGGCTGAACAAAAACTCGCCGCTG
>JACMPN010000241.1 GCA_014377495.1 Candidatus Sericytochromatia bacterium | reverse complement strand
GCCGGTCAGGCGATCAAAAGAAAGCGGCAGGCCCGTGGCCATCAGATCCGTCACCATGTGCTGGAGGCCCGCCGATGGGGCCGTCGGAAGGACGGTGGCCAGGTGGGCGATGGCGTCTTGAGCCGTCTGGTGCAAAGTCGTCACGAAGATGTCTCCTCAGTTGGCGGAAGTGTCGGAGCCCTGACTGGCGCCTCACACAGTGTAGCCGCCACCGCCGAAACGTGACTAGGCGCCATCCAGGGGGCAGCGGCCATGGTTTTTTTGTTTTTTGCCTGCCGGTGACAGCGCCGGGCTCGGCATACTGGCACCATGGCTGGCCCTCTGACACAAGCCGACGGTGTGTTGAGCGGGTTTATGCGGCAGCGGCCGCCCAGGTTTGTCCGTGGCCGGCGACGACGCACACGCCGACACATGGCATAGACTAAAGTCCAGACGGGCCGCCGGTCCATTCAGGCCAGCGCACAGAAGCCGCACGGGGAGCGTCATCCCGGCAGGGTGGGAGAGCAGCGATGCAGATCGATCCGGAGATTGTCGGCCATTACCTGGAAGGCCATGAGCACAAGCGGCTCGCCCAAGGCGTCGGAGAATTGGAGCGGCTGCGGACCGAAGAGATTTTGCGCCGCTACCTGCCGGACCCGCCGGCCACGCTCCTCGACGTGGGCGGTGCCGCCGGCGTCTATGCCCTGCACCTGGCTGCTCAGGGCTACAGCGTCCACCTGATCGATCCGATCCCCCTCCATATCGAACAGGCGCAGGCCGCATCGGCGCATCAGCCGGACTTTCCGCTCGCCTCGGCGGCCTTGGGCGATGCCCGGGCGCTGTCCCAGGCCGATGACTCCGCCGATGCCATCCTCTTGCTCGGCCCCCTCTACCATCTGGTGGATCAGGCCGACCGTCAGCGCGTCCTCAGTGAGGCGTTCCGTGTTCTCAAACCGGGCGGGGTCCTCTTCGGGGCCGCCATTTCCCGCTATGCCTCCCTCCTGGATGGCGTTGCCCACGGGCACCTGGCCGATCCGGCCTTCGTGGCCATCGTCCGGGCTGACCTGACGACGGGCCAGCACCGCAATGAGAACAACGAGCCGCAATACTTCACCACGGCTTACTTTCACCGGCCGGAGGAATTGCAGGACGAGCTCGAGACGGCGGGGTTCGCGGCCGTCACCGTCCTCGGCGTCGAGGGCCCAGCCTGGATCGGGGCCAGTTTTGCGTCCCTCTGGCAAAACATCGCCACCCGGCTGGACCTGCTCAGCCTGCTGGAAACGATCGAGCAGGACCCGGCGATCCTGGCCACCAGTGCCCACCTGATGGGTGTTGCCCGCAAATAAAGGCTTGTAAAGACTTGGCCGGAGGCGTACCGCACTTGGGGCCCTGTGACCAGGCCGGGACGCCTGGCCCCGTCATCGGCCTCGCCATGCGCCCCGGGGCCCTTTGAACGCACTGCGTCAGACCGTCATTCCATCATGACAGGACGGCCAAGCGGCCATGAGCAGGGAGACGGCGGCGTTTCGCGGCCGGCGGGCGGGCCCACAACCGGGTCGGATGCCTGCTATGCTCCCCGCAGATGATCCGCACTGAAAGGACTCCGGCTGAGATGAGCGACAGTTTGATGGGCGATGATAGCGATATGGAAGCCCCCGAGATCGAAGCACCCCAGGACAACCATCAGTTCGTCCTGCTGGGCCGCACCCTCGACCGGCTGCGTTCCAAGACCGTCGTGTTCAGCTCGACGCCTTCGGAGCCCATGCTGATGGAAGCCGCCTCCAGCATCCGTGCCGGTTGTGGCAACGAGCGGGTGATGGTCTGGGAGATGCGTGGTGCGGACCTGCCCACCACCCTGAACGACGAAAACGACGCTGCCCGCAAGCGTCTCGCCAAGATGTCCTAAGCGATCGTCGTCACCGTGCCCGACTTCACCGCCCTTGCGGTTTCCGAATCGCTGCGTCTGGCCCTGACGGCTCAGGGCATCACCGAGCCGACGCCTGTGCAGGCGGCCACCCTGCCGCTCGCCCGTGAGGGGCGTAGCCTGCTGGTGCAGTCCCAGACCGGCACGGGCAAGACCCTGGCCTATCTGCTGCCGATCCTGGCCCGCCTCGATCCGGCCAGCAAGGACGTACAGGCGATGATCGTCGCCCCCACCCACGAGCTGTGCATGCAGATCGTCGAACAGGTGCGCTCGCTCATCGCCGGCTCCGAACTGCGTGTCCTGCCGCTCATCGGCGGGACGGCGATGGCCCGCCAGATCGACCGCCTCAAGGACAAGCCGCACCTCATCGTCGGCTCGGCCGGTCGGCTGTTGGAGCTGGCCACCCTGCGCAAACTGAAGCTGCACGCCGTCCAGACCGTCGTCCTCGACGAGGTCGACCGGCTGCTCGAGCCCAAGAGCCAGCCCGAGCTGGAGTCCCTGCTCAAGCTGACCCCCAAGACCCGCCAGCTGCTGGCCGTGTCGGCGACACTGGGCACGGCGGTGGTGGCCTTTGCGGCCCAGTGGAGCACGGATCCCCAGGTGGTGCGCATCGGTCGGGCCGACCGGCCCGCCGAAACCCTGACCCACGTCGTGATGCCGGGAGACCCCCGGGACAAGGTCGACACCCTGCGGCGGCTCGTCCGGACTCTGGAACCGCAAGCGGCGATGATTTTCGTCCACGATTCCAAGCGCATGGAAGAGCTGCTCGACAAGCTGAATTTCAAGGGCCTGACCGTCGCCGCCCTGCACAGCGGTGAAAAGAAGCTGGAACGGGCGGAAGTGCTGCGCGCCTTCCGGTCCGGCAAAGTGCAGCTGTTGATCAGCACGGATCTGGCCGCCCGCGGCCTGGATCTGCCGAACGTTTCTTTGGTCATCAACTTCGATCTGCCGGTCGACGCCAACGCTTACCTGCACCGGGCAGGCCGCACGGGCCGGGCCGGGCAGCAGGGACTGGTCGTCTCGCTGGCCAGCAGCAAGGACCTGTTCGTCGTCGAAAAGTTCGCCAAGGCCCTGGGCTTCGTCCTCACCGAGGCCGGCCTGTACAAGGGCGAGCTGATGCAGATCAACCCGTCGCCCGCCAAGCCGGAACCGAAACCGACAGCCGGCTAACTGCACTCCCCGGTCCTGTTTCGCGCACCGACTGCGGCGGCCGGAGGTCGTGGAACCGGATGGCCGGCACCCCAGCCTGGCTGATCAGGGGATTGAACGACCGCCGCAGGACGTTGCTCTTGCGCAGCGGCCCACTTTCCCCGACGCAGAACACCCAGTCTGCCCCGTGACCATCGGCGGCCATCCGCTCCTTGTGCTCGACCAGCGCCCGGACTGCCACCTGAGGCAGGTCCACGGGTTCGCATCGCGACGGCCTCAAAGCCAGCGCCATCGACCGTGTTAGAATCAGGTTGGCACTTTGGGTTGAGGAGGTTGAGCTGCGTGACGCTGGCCGATAGGATTTTTCAACAGGTGAGCACCTTGCCTGAGCCACTCGCCCGAGAGGTGCTCGACTTCGTTGTTTTTCTGCGCCAAAAGTCCGAAAATGTCTCCAACCATAATTTGATGCTCGCTCAAGAGCCGGTTTTGGCCGCCATATGGGACAACGATGAGGACAACGTCTGGAATGACTTTGCAAGTCGGTAGCATTGCGCTCGTCCCGTTTCCGTTTTCTGACCTCAGCCGGTCAAAGCTGCGCCCTGTCCTAGTCTTGACGCCACCCGACCCGCGGGGCGATTTTGTCGCTTTGGCCATCACCTCGCAACGCTATCATCCTGGCGCCGTGCCCATTGAAGCCACTGGCCTGCAGTCCGGTTACATGGATTAGCGCTCGGATCGTCACTTCTTGCAGGACATGGCGGAGGCCGCTGCCGACATCGCTGAATTTATCGGCGACATGGATTTTGACGCTTTTGTCGTCGACACTCGTACACAGAATGCCGTTTTTTTTCAGCAACTGACCCTCATCGGCGACGCTGCCCAGCGGCTTTCAGCTAACCTGAAAGCCACAGCCGCAACACTGCCACCCACAGGACGTTCCACGTGAAACCCAGCGGTTGCAGCAGCCCCAAAGCCACTCACCGGCGGCACAGGATGCTACGCTGGAGAGGCCAGCCGCGGTGACTCCGGGACCACGTCCGGACAGGTGGCATTGGCCTCGTCATTATGCGGATACACCATGCAGACGCCCCGCACGCCACTCGAAAACGCCCTATGGTCCATCGGCCGACTGAATGTCGATCGTCAGGCCATCCTGGACGCTGTCTGCCATGATCGCCGGATCGGCCTGCCGGACTGTCTGGCGATCAGTGTCGATACCGAGGCCTATGCCCTGCGCCTGTGGCACCCGTTCGGCGAGGCGGCACCGATCCAGATCCCGCTGCCGAAACCGGCAGGGACGTACCGGGCCGAACGGCACGTCGGACAACCGACCGTGGCCATCTTCGGTCAGGACCAGCACAAGGTCGCCGACCTGACCATTGATGATGAACCGGCCCTCTGTATCATCGGTGGCCATGTCTACCGGTTCAGCAGCCAGCTCGCCCAGACCCCGGCCCTTGCCCGCGGCACCGTCGCCCAGGCCAACGCCATCGCCAAACCGGGGTCGTCCTATGGGCCGCTAGACCTGATCCTCAAACCCGACGGCCGTGAAGCGCTCGTCATCGACCGGTCCCAGGGCCTGCTCATTCGCGTCGATTTGCCGGAGCGGGTCGTGTTGGGGCGGATGAAGGCCCGGGTGGCCGGAGCAAGCGGGGCCCTGACGGTCGCCTGGAGTGACAACCGGATCTTCATCGCCGACACCGCTTCAGAGTCGATCAGCGTCCTCGACGTCCGGGACGGCGAAAGCGTCGAGGCCCCCGTCGGCATCGGCCGGGCGTCGAACGTTGCCGTCTCCCGGGACGGGCTGCGTCTCTATCTCCTGGGCACACGGCCCAGTCTGACCCTGCACGTCATCGATGCCGATTCCTACGAGCCACTGCGGACGATCCCCATCCGCGGCGAGGCCTTCAGCCGCACGGGCGACCCGTCGGACGCCATGGCCCTGGCATCCGACGGGCGCCACCTGATGGTCATGAGTTACACGGAGGAACCGCAGCTGCAGACCCCTGTGATCACCCTCATCGACGGCGAGACCGGCCGGACCGTGCGGCGCCTACGGCTGCAGGCCTCCCGCAAGCCTGCAGCCCTGGCCTTCGGCGCCGACAACCCGTTCTATGTGGCGTTGGAACCGGTGGAGACGGCCGTCGTCCGCCTCGGCTACGTCAACTTGGGCGAGCTGCGGGCCATCCAGGCCTCCCTCAGTGGTCCCACGATCACCGCCGCACCCCGCAACGCTGACGAGCCGCCGCCGGCCATCGAACCACCTGTCGAACTGGCCATCATTGCCGGCGGCGACACTTGGCGCAGCACGGCGATCAAGGCCGCCGCACCGATGCAGCTGTCCCTCGATCTCGAACCGATCATCGCCGATTTTTTGCAACGCACCTTTGAAGAGCAGAGCGGCGTCGACGCGGAGGCGGACGACGGGGCGTGGGCCCGGGTCACCGAGGCCGCCACGGTCGTCCGTGAGCAGCTGGAGCACCAGAGTGCGGCGGCCGTGGACCTGCCGGAGCTGGCCCCGAACCACGACCTGCGGGTCCTGATCACCCGCGAACAGGCCCAGGAGTGGCTGCACGTCCTGAACCAGCTGGAAGCGGCGATGGCGGAGGCGTTGGCGGAAGTCGAGGAGGCCCAGGAAACCCTCTCCGTACCCGACCGCTGCCCCGTCTGCCAGACGCCGTTGATGGGGGCTTACCGCTGCGTGGCCTGTGGCCAACAGGTGATTGAACCGCCGAAGCTGGACGCCGGTGCCATCCACGGCAAGCCGAAGGAACGGCTGAAGCCGAACACCAACGACCCGCGCCTCTTTTTGCCGCCCGAGCACCTGTTGATCGCCGATCCCCCCCGCCAGCGCATCGTCGAGCTGGACCGCAAAGGCCGGATCGTCTGGCAGTTACGGGCCGACCGCCAGCATCCGGACCTGCAGGCACTGCTGCAATGGCCCGTGGACGCCCTGCGCCTGTCCAACGAAAACACCCTGGTCATCGACCGGGTCGCCCGCCGGGTCTTCGAAGTCACCCGTGAGGGTCGCCCCTATTGGGAATGGCCGACAGCGACGGGTGCCCTGCTGGAGCCGGTACGGGTGGCCCGCAACGAGTGGGGGGAAACCTTCATCGTCGACCGCCTGGCTCACCGCATCTGGCGGGCCGACACGAATGGCGAGCCCCTGGCGGGCTTCGGCATCGGCATGGCCGGCATCGCCCCCGGCGCCCTGAACAGCCCCAGCGATGTCCAAGTGTTACGCAACAACCGGATGATCATCGCCGACACCGGCAACCACCGGATCATCGAGGTGGCCGACGGCAAGCTCGTCTGGCAGTTCGGCAACCCGGAGTCCCTCGCCCAGGGCGGGTCCGGCAACGACGGGCAGCACCTCGACGGGCCGCGACGGGCGATGCGGATCGAAGGCGGCCGCACCCTGATCGTGGACACGGGCAACCACCGGATCATCGTCGTCGACCGGCGGGGGACGATCATCTGGAGCCACGACACGGTGACCGGCGACAACAAGCTGATCATGGACCGGCCGCTGGGTGCCGTACGTTTGGCTCAGGAGCACATCCTCTATTGGGACCACGTCTGCCTGATCGAGATCGACCGGGACAAAAAGATCATCTGGGCGGCCGTGCTTTCCGAGCTGGATGCCAACAGCCGCCTGGAGACGAAGGCCGCCGAGGGCCCGAAACACGATGCCTCGATCGCCCGGCGGCTCTGGCAGGTCCAGCGCCTGCGTGACAACGATCCCGAGATGGAGGCCATGCAGCGCGAAGCCGCCCGCAAGCGGCAGGGTGTGGCCAAGGCGCGTAAAGCCTGGTTCACGGGCGATACGACAGCCTATATTGCTCTGTTGAAAGCGGAGATCGCCCGTCGGGATGCGGAGTACGTCGGCAAAAAAGCAATGAACATCGACTGGGCGGCCGTGCAGGCCCGCTGTGATGCCCTGCGTGAGCAACTCGACCCTGCCCGCCGGCCCAAGGATGCCCCGACCGCCCCATTGCAGGTCGGCAACATCATCCCGGCGTCGACCAGGCCGGAGGATCTTGCCAAAGCCTTCACCAACCCGGACAAACGGCCGATCGAGCTGCTGGTCGTGCAGGGAACACTGTCCCGGGTGCTGCTCATGGCCGTGGACCAGAGCATCCTTTGGGGCTGGGGACAGGACGAGTTGCAGGACCCGCACAGTGCCCAACGGTTGCCCGGTCACCGGGCCCTGATCGCCGATACGGGGCACTCCCGCATCGTCGAAGTGGACATGACGACGAATGCCATCGTCTGGCAGAGTGCGGCCAGCCTGGGGCTGAGCTACCCCAAAGCTGCCCAGCGCCTGGAGAACGGCAATACGCTGATCGCCGACACGGGCAACCGGCGGGTGCTGGAGACGGACCCGGACGGTTTGGTCGTGTGGGAGTGGCGGCACGAGGAGATCCTGCAGGTCCCGACCGCCTGCGAGCGCCTGAGCAACGGCAACACGCTGATCACGGATTGGGGCAGTCACGTCGTCGTCGAGGTGCAACCGGACGGGGTCATCGTCTGGACCTACGGCCAGACGGGTGTCAGCAGCAAGAGCCCAGGGTTCCTCGGCTTTCCGGAATACGCCCACCGCCGGCCGAGCGGCCACACGTTGATCGTCGACGGCCGCAATAACCGCCTGCTGGAAATCGATCCTGGCGGCACCGTGTCCTGGAGCTACGCCGGCGAAGGGGTCAAACGGTTGAGCGGCCCGACGACTGCCCACCGATTGCCGGATCAGACGACGCTGGTGGTGCATGGCGCCGGTCGGCAGGTCTTTCGTGTCAACCGGACCGGTGACGTTACCTGGAAAGCGGCCATTCCCGATTAGCCGGGCGGTCGGGCGGGCTGCATAAAGCAGGCTGCAACGGGGTAAAAAACAGACAACGACAGTTCCCCAAGGAGACCCCGACATGAACGGCGCCATCGGCAACAACCCTGTACAACCCGATCCGACGAGGTCCGACCTACGGATCCATGGCTGCGGCAAAGGCTCCGCCCAGGCCTCAAAGGGAGTGGTGGCCGCTGTCGTTGCCGCCATCATCGCCCCCGCAGACACCACGCAGACCCCCCAAAAGGGTGATGCGGCCGTGCTGGACCTGTTCGGCACCGATGAACCCAGTGGCAGCAGCATCGAGATGTACGGCAAGGCCGGTGTGCTCGGCCTGCCCCCCGCTATCCGGGACTCCGTGCTCCAGGCCCGTGCCGCCAAGTACGACACGCCGGCGCCGGCCCCCCAGGCTCCCGCCCCTGCACCGGCCCAGCCCACTGAGCCGGTGCAGGACAAGCCATTCGTGTTCAAGAGGCCTTTTCTAAAGATCTGATCCGCAACTGATCGGACCGGTGGTTGCCCCCAAGGGCGGCCACCGGTCCTTTTTTATGGCATGAGCACAGGCCTGCCGCCCCCTGAACCGGCGTGCCATGTGTCAGCGTTCCATTAGCCAGGCTAATCGGTCTTACTCAATGATTGATTAGACTGAACATGAATCCCGTGAGAAGGTAAGGACACATAAACGACGCATTAACGAAAGGCGAAACGACCATGACAGTCGGACAGATGAGCAAGACGGGTTTCCTGGTTCTGGTGTTGGCGGCGACGGCAGCATGCGGACGGTCTCCGGTGATGCCCCTGCCGCTGTCGGCCGGCATCGTTGTGCCGGCCGCAGGGTTTGAGCTCAACACCTTGTCGCTTGCGGACATCGCCACTGTGACGCAGGTGATGGCACAGCAGCACCCCGGATTCACGGTCACGACCGTCACAGGCCAGTACCTCAGGTAGCACAAAAGAGCCTTACGGCAGCGTGAACTCATCCTTCGTCCGGTAAATGGCCAGGGGATGATGCGGGTGTGATTGGCGGGTTCAGGGTGGTTTGAATGCGGGACGGTTCCTGACGACAGGTCCTCACGGACCTTAGGAAGGGTTCGGCCTGCAGGCAAGCCGCCATGGACCCGCCAATCACATCCGCAGGCGGGTGGCGGGATCACCGAGGAGAACCCAGGCCGCCAACTCGTTGCGCCAGAAGGGACCGCCATCCAGGAACAGGCCGACCCGGGACAGCAGGGTCGCCGTCCCCAGATCCACCTGATCGTCGGTCAGGTGCTTGAGAAACCGGCGCGTCATCGGCACCTGGGCCGCCGGCACGGTGTAACCGTCGGTGCCCCAGAAGGCGACGGCCCCCTTACCCGGAGCCCGGAGGATCGTTTCACCCAGGCACGGGTAGGTCGGATCCTGGAAGTAGCCGTTCAAACAGTTCGCCGTGACCCAGATGCCGGCACCACCATCGGCCGCCATGGCATCGAGATCGTTCGCCCCATCGGGCTCCCGCCAGATGGAGAACGTCTGCTCGCTGGACCAGCCTTCGGTGTACCCGTGCCCGACGTAGACGACCAGATTGTTGCCACTCCCCAGCCGACCGCGGACAGCCGGCCCCTGATGGGACGTGAGCCCGAGCCAGTCCACCGTGGTGGCATGGTCTTGCCGCACGTCCCGGGCCAGGTCCGTAAACGCCGGGTCGTCATCGTCGGCCACGGTGACGCCCCGCTGGCGCCAGGGTTCACCGGACGTCAGGTCGTAGGCAACCAGCTTGTCGACGACCGTCTGGGCCTCGGGCAGGGTCTGGACGGGCAGGCGGCCGAGCATCACGTCCGGCAGGGCATCGTCGCCGAGCACGGCCGCCAGGGCGTTTTCGTCAGCGATGGTCCCGATCGCCCCGTTGTCCCGCAGAACGACCGGCACCTGCACGCCGGGGCTGGTGCCGAAGTCGTTGCGGTAATCGTAATGGCCGTCCCCCATCAGGACGACGTAGACCGGCTTGGGAGCCGGCCAGTTGCTGGCGGCCCAGCGCAGGAACAGGCGGATCGCCTCCGGCTCCGCATGGCCGCCGCCGAACTCGGCATACACGTCCGCCAGATCCACGACACGCGTCTGCAGGCCCTGGACGCCGCGGTGCAGGGCCAGCCGATCTGCAGCGGGCCGCAGCTCGGCGGGAGCCAGGATCAGGTAGTCAGCACCGCTGGTGCTGCCATGCAGGTCCTCACCCGGGGCCCAGGCGGCCACAGCCGGTGTGCGGTAGCCGGCGGGATCGACGATCCTGGCCTGCCAGGCCGGACCATTGGACGGGATGCCGACGGCCAGGCCGTCGGCGGTGGCGACGCCCCCGGTGATCCGCCTGGGCGCCGCTGCCGCCGTGACGTCGTAGACCACCGCCTCGCCCGAGACCCCGGTGACGGCGAGCGTCCCGTTCGTCGTCCCGGCGACGGAGCCGCTGAGCTCGCCGTCTTGGCCGGCATTGGCAGCCACGTAGGCGAGGTCGAAGCGATCCAGGTAGATGGTGACGCCGTCGGGAACGTGGAAGCTGACGGTGTTGCCATTGCCGCCATGCAGCAAGCCCTGATCAAACCCCAGCGTCGTATCGAGGTAGCCGCTACCCGTCGTATGCAGAGTGCCGATGGGCTGATGGTTGACCGAGACCGTGACGCTGGCCTTGTCGCCGGTGGCGAACTGGACCGCCCGCAGACCCAGCCGCAACGAGGCCGACAGGCCCGGATGGGTGTCCCTGTCAGGTGCAGCGACGTGCAGGGCCTGATCGTTCGCACTCGGACTGATGGCCGTCCAGAACCAATGCTCGGGCTGGTCGTCGGCCGGTTTGTTGGCCCAATAGAATACGTCCTCTTCCCGATGGACGACGGCAAGATGAGTCGTGATCCGCTCCCCGTCACCGGGTGGGGCTGCGACCATGGCCATGCGGGCATGCGGGCCGGTCGACTCGCCGAGTTGATAGACCGACTTCCGGCTGTACAGGCTACCAACCCGCTCAGCGGCAAAGACGACGGCCTGCACCTCATCTTGGGCGAGTTGCACGTCGCAAGGGACCTCCTGGTCACGGAAGCGGACGTAGAGGCGGGTCGGGTCCGTGAGCGTCAGGCCCGCAGCCCGCAGGGCCGCGGCCGTCACCCGCTGCATACCGGGCTGGCTTACGGTCAGCCGGCAGGCAGGGCCCGTGGGTCGTACAAAGGTATCCGCCACGGGGATTGGCGGCGCCGTCCAGCGATGCAGCAGGTGCCGGTCCCGGGCCAGCAGGACCATCGCCTTTTCCCAGGCATCCGTCCCAGCCGTGGTCGACGGCGAGGCCAGTTGCGTGGCGCCGGCAAAGGACACCTGCACCCGCAGCCGCCGGTAATGGGTCAGGGTCCCGGCCGCAGCATCGTAGCGGGTGGGATACAGGCGCAGTTGCAGGAGCCGCTCGTGCCGCAGTTGGGCCGTCTCACCGATGGCTGCCTGCTCGTCCGGCACGACACCGCTGGCCGCCAGGACGCCAAAGCCAAATTGGAGATGGCTGCCCGACAGCGTCGTCCGGGTCTGGCCGGCGACGTCCGGTGCTGCCGACGGCGGGGTGAAGGTTGCACGGCTGCGGGCGGGCGTCGCGGGCACCGCCACTGCGGCCGGCGCAGGGGTGAGGGGTGGGGCCGGTGTCGATGGTATAGCAGATGGCTGGATCGACGGCGATCCGTAGCCGTCGTTGCTGCTGTTGGTCACCGGGAGTGGATCGACGGCGATGGTCACGGGGTCGGCGGCATCGAGCACGGTGACCTGGACCGGGACGTCACGCGGGGCGCCGAAGCCGGTGACCAGCTCCGGAATCTGGGCCACGCCAAAGCGGGTCAGCGTGCCCATGCCGGGAATGCGGACTGTGGAATAGCCATCCTGCCGGGTATGGACCAGCTCGGGCGTGTGCAGCTCGATGATCATCCCCTGGTCATCGGCGCTGAGCACCCGCAGATCGACGGCCGAAACGGACTCGCCGGCCGGGGGGGCACTGGCCTGGCTATCCGGCGTCGCGGGAGGCCCGGCCGGCTGGGGCGCGATCGTCGCCATCGGCAACGTGGCCGCCGTCGTCGACCCGTCCGTGGGCACCGTCAGGGTCACGGGGCCGTGCAGAGTCCGCACCCCCCCCAGCGCCACGTCCTCCAACCAGTATGTGACGGACTGTCCAGCGGTCACCCCGTGGTCCCGCAGGTCGTAGCGACCGCCCCGGGTACCGCTGCCGATGCCGCCGATCAGGCCCTCGTGCACGGCCTCACGGGGCCCGGTCGGGGTCGCACTCCGGTACACGGCATAACCCAGATTCAGATGCTCCGAACCGCTCAGCCAGTGGAGGGCGACGCCCGAGGCGTCCGCCCTGGCCGTAAAGCTGAGCAGATCGATCGCCGACGCACCGGTGACGGTCAGGGGCGGGATCCGCGTGAACGGCGCCGTGGCGACCGCCGGGTCGTTGGGCGGCGGCCCGATCGACTGCAAGGCATAGTTGGAGCCGAACGTCAGCAGCTCGGTGTAGTACATCCGCGTGATGGCCAGGCTGTCCACCGCCGCATCGAAGCGGAAGAGCATGTTCGTGCCGGCAGGCAGATTGGCGAGGACCACGGGCCAGGTGGCGGTAAAGGTCGTCGTATCCGGGTCACTGACCGTGATCCAGGAGGCACCGTTGGTCGTCGACACCTGACTGGTACCGCCGACCACACCGATGTAGTTCGGCAGATAGGCCCGGAACTGCATGTTCTGGGCCGCTGCCGAGGCTGCCCGGACGGCGTAGGTGTAAGTGGTTGTCTGCCCGGAGTTTCGCGCACTCGGGCTGACGCGGGGCACGGTCAGCGAGCTGCTGTCGGTGACTATGGGAAACGTCATCACCGGTGCCGTTCCGACCGTCACGATGGCCGTCGCCCCGCTGGTGGCGCTGGCGGCGTTGGTCGCCGTGACCGTGACATCGTTGCTGTAGGTACCGGCCGTGGCGGGGACGGTGACGTTGAAGCGCAGCCACAGGGACGCATTGCCGGGAATGGTATAGGGACCGTTCCACGTGCGGGTCGTGCCGACGGCGCCGGTGGGTTCGCCCGTCACGGTGAAGGTCACCCCGTCCGTCGAGCTCATCGAAGTGCCGGACGTGTAGCCGAAACCGGTCGGCAGCGTGTCGATAATAGTGATGCCCTGTGCGGCCGTGGCCGTGCCGTTGCTGAGCTGGATCGTGTAGCAGACGGTGCCGGCCCCGGCCAGGGTGGCGGGCGTCCCGGGAGTCGTGGTCGTGTTGGCCGCATTTGCAGCCCCCTTGCCCACGGTCAGCACCGGGGCGTTGCCGACGACGACGGGGGCTGTCGGGCCCGTCGTCACAGCGACGAACCGGTCACCGGAGAAAGTTGCCGTATTGTTGTAGCTGCCCGGCGTGCCCCCGGCCTGGACGGTAAACCGCATCGCATACTGCTGACCCGGGTTCAGCGTCGCACCGGCCATCGGCCAGACCAGCGTGCCCACTGGCCGGCCGTAAGGGTTGACGGTCGGGTCGGTGTAGGCATTCCAGGTGGCACCGGCATCCAGGGAATATTGCGACGTCCCCGCCTGGTAGGTGAAACCAGCCGGGAGGTTGTCTTCCAACTGCTGGAGGACGGCCGAGGCTGTCGCCGTTGAGGCGTTACGCAGCGTGACGACATATTGCACGTTCTGATAGGCGAGCACGGCGCCCGGCGAAACGGTCTTGTTGATCGACAGCTGGGGGACACCGTTGCCGATGGTCACGGCGGCGACGTCACCACTCGAGATGGTCCCGAAGTTGGCCAGCGTCGTGTCGGTGATCGTCACCTTGCTGGGATACTGGCCCGCCGTCTGGGGATTGGGGACGTTCACCCGGAACTGGTATTTGACGATGGCCCCCACTGGGATCGTATTGTCGCTCCAGGTGATCGTGTTGCCAGAGGTGCCCGGCCAGAAGGCCCCGAAGGCTCCGCCGTTGATGTTGCGCAGCGGGGTAAAACCCGTGCTGGTGAAGGACCAGCCCGTCGGCAGGGTGTCGATGATCTGGCCGGACCCGACGTTGCGGGTGCCCGTGTTGCTGATCGTGATCTCGTAGTCGACGGTGCCCCCCGTAACGGGCAACGATGCCGAGACGGGGGTGATGACGGACTTGGTGACCGAAAGGATCGTCGAGTTGATGATCAGGGGTGCCGTCGGTCCGATGGCGACCGTGCCCGCCCGATCCGTCTCGACCTGGGCAAAGGCGTTGTAGGTGCCGCCCTGGTTGAGCGGTGAATACATGCTCGGCCGCAGGGTCAGCGAGGCGCCGGCGGCCAGCGTGATCGGGAACTGGCCGTTTGACCAGGTCAGGGTACTTTTGTCGATGGAGGTGACGGTCTGGAAGCAGCCGCCTACACAGCCGGTCGGATGGGTCACGGTGCCCGTGTTCTGGTAATTGGAGCCCGTCGGGGCGGTGATCTGCACCCGATTGACGACGACGGCGAAGGCGTTCGGATTCGTCACGGTCAGGCCGTAGTAGTAGCCGACGTTGCCGCTGGTCGTGAAACTGCCGTTGGCGCACGAGACGCCGGTACCGGAGGCGATGCCCATGCAGACGGTCACCGGGCTGGCTGCGCCGACCGTGACGGTGGCCATCGTCGTCAGCGTCCCGACGGCATTGTTGGCCGAAACGGCGACGCTGTTCGTGTAAACCCCGGCCGTGGCCGTCGACCGCAGCACGACGGTCAGGACGTAAGTGGTGTTCGCCGGGATCTCGGTGAATCCGGTCGTCGTCCCCACCAGCCAGGTGCGGTCTTGACCGGCCACCACGGGATCGCCGATCGCGGCCCCGTTCCAGTTGGAGTTGCTGCCCGCCAGCGTGTAAGTGAGTCCCGTCGGCAACGTGTCGACGATCCGCAAGCCGCTGGTCGAGGAATTGCCGCTGTTGACGATGGTCAGGCTCATCGTCGTGTTTGTATTCGTCGCCACCGAGGTGGGACTGAAGCTCTGGGTAACGGACAGCGACGGCGGTTGTCCGACCGTGACGACCCCGGAGTTGTCGCCACTCACGTACGGGAAGGCGGCGCTGGTGTTGGTGAATGACACAGCGTTGGCGTACGCACCGCTCACCGCCGTGTTGATCGTGGCCGTGAAGGAGACTTCCAGCCGCCCGCCGGAGGCGATGTTGAAGCCACTGCCGCCGTTGGTCCAGACCAGGCGGTATTGCGGGGGGGCGGCGCTCAGGGTGGTGATCGTCGGTGCTGGCGCCGTCGTGCTCGACGGGGTGCCGCTGTTGTTGGGGAAGATGCGGATCTGCGGGGTCCCGATCGTGTTGCCGAAATAAAACGGCAGGTCATTGCTGATCGTGAAGTTGGCGGCGTTCGTCTCGTTGTTCGTCATCGTCAGCGTGAACCGCACCGGCGTGGCCACGCCGGACGAGATGACCGTCGGGCTCAAGGCCTGCGTAATGACGACCGTCGCTGCTGCGGGCGATGCGGCCAAGACGACACTGAACACACACGCAAGCAACATTGCCAGGCCACAACGGACAGCTGGGGTCAGACGATCGGCGAGGGAATTGAACATGCGAATTGCCCCAGCTTGCAGCCATTCCAATGAACGGGCGTTGGTCGCACCTCTCACCGGACAACGGGACGATTGTCCGGTGGATCAATACGAGCACTTCATGCCTTCCATTTTGGGGTGTTTTCGCCTGCGCTTACCGTAGGCCTTGCATCTTTATTGCGGAATTAATATTGGTTGAATCGTGTGACGGTGTGGACCCGGCGTGCGTCACCCCCAGCCTAATCCGAAACGTTACGCCGGCCGGGTGGATCTTCGGGCTGACGGGGTCGCCAGGCCCGCCGGTGGG
>JACMPN010000240.1 GCA_014377495.1 Candidatus Sericytochromatia bacterium | reverse complement strand
TCGAGCACCACGGCGGCTACTTTCTGACCCGCCTCAAAGAGAGTTTCCACCCGACGATTGCCGATTCCAACCTGACGCACAGGGGCGCCGCCGTTCCTATCGCAGGCCGCCCGCTGCGCGAGGTGCTGCCCCGATTGAAGCGGGCCGTGCTCGACGTCATGATCGCAGTGCCCGTCAGCCGCAAAGGCCAGCCTGGCCCAATCCCGCTGCTTGGCCACCAGAAGGAGATCCGCGCTTGGCGTGTCGTTGGGCTGCGAAATGATGAGACCGGGGCGTATCACCTTTACCTGACCAACATTCCGCCCGATTGGCTCACCGCCGAACAAGTCGGCGCCGCCTACGGCGCCCGTTGGGAGATCGAGCGGCTGTTCGCCGAGTTCAAAGGGCCTTACGACCTCGGGTCCTGGAAAGTCACGAAGGAGGAAACGATGCTGGCACATGTCTACGGCGTGCTGATCGCCTGGGCCGTCTCCCGCCGTTTGCGGGCCGCGGTCATCGGAATCGACGACCGGACCGATGTGCTCTCGGCAAGCCTGGCGGCTCCCCTCCAGCGCTGGGCCCATGTCCTGCTGCACCATATCCGAGACCTCGCCACAGTCGTCACGCAACGTCGCCCGCCGCGCCATCTGATCGACCTCCTACGCCACGAAGTCCGAGACCCGAACCGGAGTCGAGGGCACCTGGCCGTCAGAACCAAGCGTGTGCGCCGAAACGCGCCGACCGCGCCGGCTGCAGCCTAAGCGGACACGCATGGGAGGATGGGATGCATGGGGCTATGCTGCGCAATTCCCTCATAGAAATGGGGTTTCTATGGGGGAATTGAGGACGAAACCCTTGTGCCACCTGGTGTGTGGGCTTGCGCAATTCCGGATATCCTATGAGTGGCGGAGGCGGCGTTGTACGAGTATCGATGCCAGCACTTGAAGTAGCAGTACAAGGATGCGCTTGCCACCCGGTTGTCGGTGTCGGCTGAGTCGGGCGGACGAAAGAGGATTTATCGTAGTGCGTTTCTATAAAGGATTGTTGGCACCCTGCGGACAGATGGCGTTTGACCGGAGGCTGGTCAGTGCTTGACCTTATCAGCTTGAACCAGCAACCCGAGGGGCAATACTCCGAACGCAAGTCTCTCTGGCATGGTCCGGCCAACAATCGGAAAGTGCGGGACCGCAAGGAGGTGCGCGACCAAATTGCCGAGTATGTAGCCGCCTTTGCCAATGCCGACGGTGGCGTACTGGTACTCGGGGTCGAAGACGACGGCGCCGTTACGGGTCACGGCTACCCTCCGGATGCAGTCGAACTAATGCTGACCGTGCCGACACAGCGGCTCAATCCGCCCATGGCCGCGGGTGTTCGCGTCGACTGTCAGGGCAAAGAGGTGCTCGTTTTTGAAGTGGATGCCACCGAGCAGGCCGTGATGGTCGTAGGCAATGGGTTCCCCCGTCGTGTTGACGATAAGGTCATGTCCGAGTCGGAAGAGGCCATCAACGCGATCAAACAACGGAGTCGGGTGGAGAGCATCGAACGTCAGCAAGTCCCGGACGCCAGTATCGACTCGCTTGACGAGGACCGTATCCGTCGGGCGGCAAAGGCGGCCGGCCTGGGACACTTGGAACCGGCAGACTATCTATACGAGCGCCATTTGGCGGACTATCGAAGCGGGAAGCTCGTCTTGCGCAAGGGGGCGTTGCTGCTCTTTGCCAAGCGGGCCCGAGACATCGATCACCCCAATGCCGGCGTGCGTATTTTTCGGGTCGACGGGACGGTGCGGCTGACTGGCGCCGCTCATAACGTGCAGGCACTGCCCCGCATCGAAGGGTCCTTGCCCGACGTGATCGAGCGGACGTATGGCGCCGTCAACGGCCTGATCCGCAAGTCCACCCGGTTACACGACCTCTTCTTCCGGGAGGTGCCGGAATACCCCACCTTTGCCTGGCAGGAAGCCATCGTCAATGCCATAGCGCATCGGGACTATCGCAACCAGGGCAATTGCGTCGAGGTCTGGATTTTCGATGACCGCATGGAGATCGTCAGCCCGGGGGCATTGCCCGAGACCGTCGACGTGGAGATGCTCCGGCGGAGAGAGCCCATCCACATCAGCCGCAACCCCTTACTGACGCGGGTCTTGTCGGAGTTGGCACTCATGCGGGAGCAGGGTGAAGGCATTCCCCGCATGTTTGCCGAGATGGAGCAATCCTGGTTACCCCTGCCGACCTTCAAAGCCGACGAAAGCCGGTTCACCGTCATCTTGGGGAATGAACCGATTTTTGAGACGCCCGACCCAGAATGGCTACGCTATGTTCACTCCCTGCCCATTTCTTACCGTCAGCGCCGAAGCCTGGTGGCGTTCGGCTATAAGAAGTTCTCAAATGGCGACTATCAACAGCTCAATCAGGTCAATCGGGACACCGCGTACCGGGACCTCAAGGAACTGGTCGACCTTGGTTACGTGACTGCACCGGCCAAAACCGGGAGGGGAGCCGAATACCAAGTCAATCCAATGCCGAAAGCCAAGCCGATTCCGCCACCGGCGACCAACGATGGCCCCTCACCTCGACACGTGTTAGCGAGCCAAATGACGGCAGCCGGCTGGATCAGCAATGCAGATTATCGGCAAGCCTTTGCTGTCGATAGTGAAGCGGCATCAGCGGAACTTGCCTCACTCACCGCACATGAGGTGTTGGTGCGCGAAGGCCAGCGACGCTGGACCCGGTATCGGCCAGGCCCCGGGTGGGACGCCTGGGTCTATGCTGCGCAATCCCCCCCATAGAAAGGGGTGTTCTATGGGGAAACGGAGGGTGAAACCCTTGTGCCATCAGGTGTGTACGCTTGCGCAATTCCGGAATTTCTATGCCTGCCCGCAGGCCAGCGGTGGCGTCGGGGCCTCGGGTATTTGATGGAGAGGCTTTCCACAGTGGCATCCCGAGTGAAAATCGTTGCCCTGACTGGATCGTGGTATTTGATGGGTATTTGATGGCGGGTGGGATTCGGTGCCGGGAGGCCTGGCCAGGTTGAGGCGATTGCTGCCTGGATCAGCCATGCAGACCAGCGGATATTCTATGAATGGCGGTAGTAATAATGCACGCGTTGCACGAGTATCTTTGCAAGCAACTGGGCGAGCAGTTGAAGCAGCGGCATGTCGCCATCTATCGACTACCTTCCCCGCCCTCCTCAATGATTAACGGTGTCAGCTGTCTCACTCATTGTTGACACAGAGGGGTCTGCCGAGTATCTCGCCGACTACCTTGAGCAACCGACCGACTTCGGCCTCGTGAGCATGGACCTGATGACCAAAGTGGCCGGCTACATCGAACAACTCGGAAAAAAGACATTTCAACCACGACCGGTCAAGGAAAAGAAACGCAGTTAGCGTACCCTGCCAGCCATACGTGGCGTCCACAAGCCTTCAGTCGAGATCGCTGCCCCGTTCCCAGACGACGGTCGTCCGGGGATCGCTCACGGCGCCGGCATGCTTGATACAGGCGGCAGCCAGGGCCCGGTCGGCGGCGCACAGCTCCCGATCGGCCAATGCCGCGATCGGCACCCACTCGATGGCGAGCGGCTCACCGACCTTCGGCTCGCCGATGAAGACCGTCGCCCAGTAGGCACTGAGCGTGATCGTCAGGGCGGGATAGGCGTGGGTGACGGTGATCAGGGGCGCCCCCACGGTGATCGTGCAGTCCAGTTCTTCCTGGATTTCCCGCACGAGGGCGGCTTCGGGCAATTCGCCATCACCGACCTTGCCACCGGGAAACTCCCAGAGCCCGGCCTGAGCCTTGTCCAGAGGCCGGCGGGCGAGCAGGACCCGATCGCCCCGGCGGATGACGGCGGCGACGACGGGCAACGGCGGTGCGATGCCGGACTCGTCCATCACCGGTTCAGACCCGTACGGGCGCTGGCGCAGGATGATGGGTGCCCCGGCCGATGCCCCGATACTCAAAACCCAGATGCAACAGCTTGGACGGCTCCCACAGGTTGCGCCCGTCGATGATCGACGGCCGCCGCATCAGCTGCTTGATCCGCAGCCAGTCCGGATGGCGGAAGGCTTCCCACTCGGTGACGAGTACGAGGGCATCCACGCCGGTGACGGCAGCGTAAAGGTCATCGGCATAGGTGATCCCCGGGAAAATTCCCTTGGTGTGGGGCATGGCCACGGGATCATAGGCCCGCACGGTGGCCCCGGCGGCCAGCAATTCGGCAATCACGGTCAGTGACGGGGCTTCCCGGATGTCGTCGGTGTTCGGCTTGAAAGCGAGCCCCAATACACCCACGGTCTGGCCGGCGAGGCTGCCGCCGAGGGCTTCGCGGACGAGGTCGACGACGTGCTGCCGCTGGAAGGTGTTCACCTCAGCGACGGCCTTGAGGATGCCGAAATCGACGTCCACCTTGGCGGCCAACTGGATGAAGGAGGCCACGTCCTTCGGAAAGCAGATGCCGCCGTAGCCGATACCGGCCTGCAGGAAGGCGGGCCCGATCCGCCGGTCGAGGCCGATGCCCTTGGCGACTTTCTCGATGTCGGCGCCCGTGCGCTCACAGATGGTCGCCACGGAATTGATGAAACTGATCTTCGTGGCCAGAAACGCATTGCTGGCGTGTTTGATCAGCTCGGCGCTGTTGATGTCGGTGACCAGCAGCGGGGCGTTCAGCGGGGCGTAGAGCTGGACCAGCAGGCCGGCCGCCCGGTCGGAATTGCAGCCGAGGACGACCCGGTCCGGTTTCAAAAAGTCCCGCACGGCCGTGCCTTCGGAGAGGAATTCGGGATTGGAGGCCAGATCGAAGGCCACACCGGGCCGGATGTACTGCTGGGCCAGCTCACTCAGCCAGCGGGCGGTCTGGACGGGGACGGTGGATTTTTCGACGATCAGCCGGTAGCCATCCATGGCGGAGGCGATCTCGCGCATGACGGTCTCGACGGCACTGAGATCGGCATCGCCGTTCGGCAATGGCGGGGTGCCCACGCAGATGAAGAGGATCTCGGAGTCGGCTGTGGCCTCGGCGATGGCGGTCGTAAAGCGCAGGCGACCCTCGCTGAGGTTGCTGGTCACCAGGCCTTCGAGGCCCGGCTCGTAAAAGGGGACCCGTCCCTGGCGCAGGGTTTCGATCTTGGCCGCATCACTGTCCACGCCGACGACGTCGTGGCCCAACTCGGCAAAGCAGGCCGCCGTCACGAGTCCGACATACCCGGTGCCGATGATTGCTAGACGCATTGACCACTCACTTCCAATTGATTGCGAAAGTATGCGCTCGTGGCCTGCAGCCCCGTCTCCAGCCCCACTTTGGGGCCCCAGTCCAGCAGATTCCGGGCCTTGGTCAGATCCGGGCAGCGGCGGGTCGGATCGTCCGGCGGTAAAGGCCGGTCGACCACCGTCATCGGTACGCCCATCAGTTGGCAGACCACCTCGCCGAAGCGGCGGATCGTCGTCTCTTCCGAGTTGCCGAGGTTGATCACCTCGCCTTTGGTGCCCGGCTTGTTCATCGCCCGGATGATGCCCTCGACGAGATCGCTGACGAAGCAGAAGCTGCGCGTCTGTTCACCGTTGCCGTAGATGCTCAGCGGTTCACCCCGCAGGGCCTGGCCGATGAAGTTCGGCACGACCCGGCCGTCGTTGAGGCGCATGCGGGGCCCATAGGTGTTGAAGATGCGGATGATCCGGGCGTTGACGTCGTGCTGGCGCAGGTACGACATGGTGATCGCCTCGGCGAAGCGCTTGGCCTCGTCGTAGCAGGCCCGGTCGCCG
>JACMPN010000239.1 GCA_014377495.1 Candidatus Sericytochromatia bacterium | reverse complement strand
TTGAAAAGGCCGGCTTCTGGGCCCTGCTCGGCGCCACCCTGGCCATGGTCGGGGCCATTTCGGCCCGGGTGGTCCTCTCCGGGCGTGGCCCGGTCAGCAACTTCTACGAAGCGATGCTCTGGCTGATCGGCATCGCCATGATCGTCGTCATCGTCGTCGACCGCACCTACAAGCCGCCCTATTTCGCCGCCATGGCCGTCCCGTTCCTGCTCATCCTGCTCGGCGTGACCTATCTGTTCCCCGCTGACTGGAAAGAGATCCACCCCCTCGTCCCGGCCCTGCGTTCCTACTGGCTGAAGATCCACGTCACGGTCATCGTCAGCAGCTACGGGGCCTTTGCCGTCAGTTTCGTCACCAGCCTGCTCTACCTGTTCTTCCGCTACACGAAGGTGAAACCGGGCGCCGACGGTCTGGAAGCTGCCGAAATCAAGCGCAAGAAACTGCTGGAGCTGTTCGACGAGGTGACCTACCGGACGATCCTGCTGGGTGTGCCACTGCTCGGCATCGGCACCATCCTGGGCGGCATCTGGGCCAACGAGGCCTGGGGCACATACTGGAGCTGGGATCCCAAGGAGACCTGGGCCCTGATCACCTTCCTGATTTACATCGCCTACCTGCACACCCGGCTGATGCGGGGCGTGACGGGCGACCGGGCGATCTGGTTCTCGCTCATCGGGTTCGCCGCCGTGATCTTCACGTTCTTCGGCGTCAATTACCTGCCCGGGCTGCATTCCTACGGGTTCAGCAACACCCCGGCCAAGTAACGCCAGCCTCCCCACGGGTCCGGTCACCGCGCCGGGCCCGTTTTGCCATTTTGGCATCAGGGCCGTGGGCCGGGCCGGTGCCGCAGGCGGGTGAACCGACGCAGGAGCCAGAAAAGGATGCCGGCACCGGCCAGGACGGCCACGAAACGGGCTTCGTTGCGTTGGATCCCCTCGATCAACGTCGCCGCCATCCCACCAAAGGCGTAGCCGAGGGCGGCGCCCGCCATTGCCCAGACAGCCGCCCCGCAGGTGTTCAACAGGGTGAATTGCCACGGCGGCATGCCGGCCGCACCGATGACGAAGGGGGACACGGTGCGCAGGCCGTAGAGGAAGCGGAAGCCGATCGTGAAGGCGGTGCCATAGCGGGTCAGCAATCGGTTTGCCTGCTCAGCCCGGGGCTGCCAGTGCGGGTGCCGTTCGAGGAAGGCCCGGCCATGCCGGCGCCCGATCCAATAGCAGACCTGATCACCGATGAGGCTGCCCAGGAAGGCCGCCCCAATGACCAGCGGCAGGTGCAGCAGGCCCTGGTGAGCGGCCATCCCGCCCATGATCAGCACGGTCTCGCCTTCCAGGGCAGCGCCGACCAGGACGACCCAGTAGCCGTGGCTGCTGAGGAGCGACATCAGGGTGATGGGCCACCTCCTGTCATCGTGGGTCTCCAGGGACAGAATCCACACGATACAGGGTGCCCGGCAGCCGCGACCGTAAAAAAAAAACAGCCCCCTGTCGAAGCAGGGGACCGCTACCGATTAACGTATCGGGGCTTAGTAGGCCAGGGTCAGACCGACGGTCGGACCGTGCTGCAGGGTAAAGACATTCGTCCCACCCGTGTCGGCCAAGGCGAGGGCGCCGTAGCCGAGGCTGATCG
>JACMPN010000238.1 GCA_014377495.1 Candidatus Sericytochromatia bacterium | reverse complement strand
GGGGCAGGGCTGATGCTGAGTTTCGGGCTGGGGACGGTGCCGGCCCTCTTGGCGGTCGGCGTGATGGCCTCGTGGCTCGGACCCCGGTTGCGGGGGAACCTTTACCGCCTGGCCAGCGTGACCGTGATGGTCGCCGGGGGCCTGCTCATCTACCGGGGTTAGGGCGGGGTGGAAACCAACCCTTCAATTGTCTGGTTGCATCAGGTTGAGTTTCAAGGCGAACTGGTCGGTTCAGACGCGTTACAGCCGTATCGCATGCGCCGCCACAAATGCCCCCACGGCCGCCTCTGTCCAGTCGGGGTCACTGCAACGGCTGACGAAGTCATGGATGGCACCCTGCGGGGCAGTCAACTCCCACCCGTTCAGTTGCAGAAACGTATCTGCCGCCACGACGGCGATCCGTTTGTTGCCGTCGAGGAAACCGTGGTTCTTGGCCAGGCCGAACAGGAGGGCACCAGCCTGTGTGGCGACAGACGCCGCTTCGTATTGGGCTTTGGCCAGCGGTCGGCCCAAGGCGCTCTCGACCAGGCCCCGCCCCTCGGTTCCCCGGTAGCCGCTGATCCCGCCGTACATCTCCAGTTGCCGCCGGTGGAGTTCCTCGATTTCCTCGATCTCCAGATACAGGGTCATTGTGCCAGTCGGCGCAGATCGTCATCGAACTTCTCGATCGTGCGCTCGAATGCCTGCTCAAGTTCCGGGCGCAGTTTGGGGCGCTTCACCATGGGTTGCAGCTCCAACAGGCTGCCACGGGCCGTGATCTCGACGTCATCGCCAGGAGCCAGGCCGATTGAGGCCATGCACTCTTTCGACAGGACGACGCCATACGAGTTGCCGATCTTGATCACCTTGGGCATAGAATCTTCCTAACCGTTATAACCATAATAACATGTCTCGCAAGAACCCTATGCAGGCGTCACCCTCAGCCGACCCGGACCCGCAGGGGATGGCGGCTGCGGACGCCCGGATCCCGCCAAGCAGCCGAACAACGTGATGTCCAAAGACGGCAAGATCGAATCCAAGCCCGTGATGATGGCCGGCGAGAAGTTCGTCTGGAAAGCCGACAAGCCCGGCAAGATCCCCTACACCTGCAGCATCCATCCCGGCATGGACGGCTCCATCACCGTCAAATAGCCGCAAGACAGCAAGCCCGGTCATCAACGACGATGGCCGGGCTTTTTCACGAAATGCCGCCAGATCCATCCCAGTGTCCTGCCGTCGCCCTGAACATCGTCGGTAGGAACTCCCTGCAGGCAATTGGTTGTATCGTCCTGGGCATCGATAATGGCGCCTGCGAGGCTTGAGAAACCGAACCCAATGGGTTAACATCGCATCATGCCGACTGTCTTGAGTGAAGGTGGGTTTGAGGTCGTGATTTACACGACTGATCGCATGCCGCCGCATGTTCATGTTTGGCGAGGTGGATGTGAGGTGGCGATCCATCTTGGCGATGCAGACACACGCCCGAAGGTGGATGGCCCCCATCGCCTGAAGCGTCAGGAGTTGCGGGCTGCCCTCGAACTGGTCGCCCGGCATCAGGCGTATCTGTTGCGTGTATGGGAGATGTACCATGGCTGACTGGACTTGGACCGATGCTGAAATCGACGCCATGGTCACCGCAGGTCACGCCGCCGCCGTCGACCAGGAGCCACGCGCCGTAGATGCTCGCTATGATCGGGATTCCAACCGGATCGTCGTCGATCTGGCCAACGGTACGACGTTCATTTTTCCGGCATGGATGGGCCAGGGACTGGCCGGTGCCGATCCCGATCTCCTGGCGGAAGTGACGCTCAGCCCGGAAGGCTATGGCCTGCACTGGGCAAAGCTGGATGCCGACCTGAGCATCGCCGGCATCCTCCAAGGGAGCTTTGGCGGGGCACGTTGGATGGCGCAGGTACGCTCCGAGTTGGCCCGTCAGGCGGGTAGCGTCACGTCCGAGGCCAAAGCCAAGGCGGCTCGAACGAACGGGCAAAAAGGTGGGCGACCGAAAAATGCCAAGCGAGCTTAGCGCCTTGGACATGCTGATGCTCCCCCTGCCGTTGGCCTTTCTCTCGTAGTTACTCCCCGTCTTCAGCGCCTCAGCAGTTTGAGAAAAGCCTCCCGCAGCCGTTTCGGCAACTGCCGGACGTCAGCAAGCCCGATCATCATCAACGACGATGGCCGGGCTTTTCCCTTTGGGACGGGTGTAATCACCTGGATGCGCAGGCGCTTTCCTGGGATCATGCCTGACAGACAAGCGCCACCACTCTGCTGCTCATGCCACTGTCGGCATGGCGGACACCACTTCACGGGAGACACACATGCTGACAGGCGACATCCGCAACCAGATCGACCGCATCTGGGACGCCTTCTGGTCCGGCGGCATCGCCAACCCGT
>JACMPN010000023.1 GCA_014377495.1 Candidatus Sericytochromatia bacterium | reverse complement strand
TCGATGCTGAAGAATCTGAACAGTTCGGAGCGGGCCGGCTACTTCGTATTCCGCACGAAGGGCTGCATCGCCTGTCACGATGGTGCGGACATGCGGGACAACTCGTTCCACAATGTTGGCGTCGGCACGGACAAAGCGACCCCCGATGTCGGTCGGATGAAGGTCACCGGGGCGGCGACGGACTGGGCCTCCTTCAAGACGCCCACCCTCCGCAATGTCGCCGATACGGCGCCCTACATGCACGATGGTTCCCTGACCACGCTACGCGACGTCGTCGATTTTTACGACAAGGGCGGCATTGCCAACCGCAATCTCGACTCCAATGTCGTGCCGCTGCACCTCGAAGAGTGGCAGAAGCAGGACCTGGTCAGTTTCCTGTCCCGGATGCGGACCCCCCAGGCCATGAAAAACGTCAAACGGCCGTAACACAGCGACGTCGGGCATGGGGCCCCGGCCTGAACAGCGCCTGGCAAGCCCGCTAATCGGGGCCCGAGCGTCGGCCGCCTAGCGGGTCGGCACCAGCGGCATACTGGCAAACGGGGCACCGATATCAGTGGCAAACGGGATGGCGGCAGCGGTGACCGGTTGCGGCGGTTGCACCTTGCCGGCCGAGGGTCTGGCGATGCTGATCGGGCACGAGCAGGGCTTGGGGACCGATCCGGGCGACCGTCCCATCGATGTCGCTGATCTCGGCCCGCCCCTGCAGCCCCGTCCGCAGCGTGTCACCCTGGGCGAGCCACTGCCCGAGTTTGCCGGGAAACCACTGCAGGGAATGGGTCAGACGGATCTGCAGCTGTTCTTCGAAGCGGGTCAGCGTCGCATCGGGCTTGGACGCCCCGGCACCGAGCGTCATGGCGATCAAGCCGAGCGCCAGCAACCGTTTGGCATGGTGCATGGGGATCCTCGTCAGCAGCCCGGCAGCCAGGCACACACGCAAGGGCCTGTCTCGACCGATGGGTGCCGCCCAACCCCAGATGCAGCAGGCAGCCACAGACGCCAGGATCCGCACGTCGTTCCCTCGCGAGTGCATCGATACCGCACCTAAGCGGTTCAGGCCTGATCGGTGCGCTGGGCCAGGGCCACGCCAGCCAGGATCAGGGCACCACCCGCATACAGGGTCCAGGCGGGCATTTCACCCAGGAGCCAGGCAGCAAGGCCAGTGCCGACGACCGGTTGGACGAACATGAAAAGGCCACCGACCCGGGCAGGTAGCCTGGCACAGCCCCAAGACCAGAGTAAAAAGGCCAGGACCGTCGCCCCTAGGGCAATAAAGACGACGCTGCCGCCGATTGCCGGCTCCAACAGCCTGACCACAGGCCAGTCCCAACGGGCAAAGGGCAACGCCAGCAACGCCCCCCAACCACAGGCACCGGCCAGGAGCACCATCGGATCATAGTGCCGACACGCCCATCGGGTCAGCACGGAATACAAGGCCCAGGTCGTGGCCGCCACTGCCAGGGCGCCATGCCCCAGGAGATGAAACCCACTCCCGCCGATCCCCGTGACCAGGACCACACCGGCAGTGGCGATGCCGATCGAGGCGACATGCAGCGGCAACAAGCGCTCACCGAGGATGACAGCCGCAAACAGGGCCATCAGGGCCGGTGCCGCACTCGTCACCAGGGCGCCTTGAGAGGCCGAGGTCAGGTCCGTGCCGATGAATTGGGCCCCGATCGAGATGACCATGCCCACAGTCCCCAGGAGTAGGGGGATCCAGGCCTGCCGCCAGGGAACGGCCGCGATACCCCGCCAGCGCATGACGAGCCGCAGCAACAGCCACGCCAGGGCAAACCGTCCAGCGACCAGGGCAAACGGCGGCACCACAGCCAGGACCACTTTGCTGGCCACGAAGGTGGCCCCCCAAATGGCCGACGCCGCTGCCATGCAGCCTGCGCCTGCCCAATCGAACCGGTCAGCCGCGGCTGCCGATGCACGGGTCGCCACCGCGCCTGTCCCAGCGTCGTCTGTCTCCACCAAGGGGGCTCCGCTCATTCGGGAGGTGCCAACAGCAGGACCGGCGATCCCGTCACGCCCCGATCCAAGGCTCACTGTGCCACAGGCAGCCTGGCAACGCGCACTGTGGCCGGGAGACGAGGCCTGAACGGCCTCAACCGGGAACGACGGGCAAGGGCACGACAAAAGAATCGGATGCGGTCCATTGCACGCTGTCGCCTTGGCCGGTCACGATGGCCAGGTTGCTGCTGGCGAGGACGTTCGTGACGGTGCCGGCGGTATTCAGGACCAGCACATTGACCTGGAACATGCCATTGGGGACGCTGTGGAAGGCCACGGCAGGCATTGGGCCTTTCGGCGTCAGACGTTGGGCGGCCACGACGCGGCTGGCGTAGACGTCGACGAGTTGCACCTCGATCAGGGTGGCGCCCAACTGGCTCATGCCTGGCAACCGAACCGGCAGGGTGGCAAAAACTGCATCCCTGAGGGGTACGGTCACGGCCAGGATCTCGCCTGCCGAATAGACGGGCGCTGCCTGTTCCTGCACGGTGACGACGTTGGGGGACAGGGCCGGACCATTGGCGTTAAGCACTGTCCCCTGTTGGTCGAGCGCCACGACGGCCCCCCGGTAGACCCCGGCCGGGACGTGGTGAAAACGGGCTGCCACCCGATTGCCCTGCAGGGGCACTTCCTGCACGGCGATCAGCTTGAGTTTGGGTCCTTCCACCCGAGCCAGCCCGAACCGGACCCGGACGATATCCCCCTGCACGGCGGCCCGGGCCTGCGTGGTCCAGCCCGACCCGACAGTCATCGACAGACTCACAACGTCATCATCCAGTGGCCGCGCTGTGCAGGCGGTCAGATTGGCCACACATACAGCCATTGCCAGGATCTGGTGCGGGGCGCCCATCACAGGGAACTCAGCCCCGACCGGCAGGCGACGGCCAGGTACCCGGGACGAGTGCCAGACCGAGCGCCGGATTGGCGGTACCAGGCCCGGCCGAGGCTGTCGGGGCGGTGCCACCCACGGTGGCGGGTCGGCCCAAACCAGTCGGCGCCTGTACCGTACTGCCCACCGGCCCATCGTTGATCGGGACCAGATTGAGGATGATCGCCGTTTGTTTGCCGCTCTCCATCAGGGCACTGGCCTCCCCTTGCGCGAGTAGTTGATTGCCTTTCCAAGCCTGGGCCGTAAAATCCTTGAAGCCCGGGGGTAACTGCATGGCCACCACCTGTGCCACCGGTGCGAGGCTGGTTTCGATGGGGCGGCTCAGCCCTTCACCGGTAATCGCCAGGGTGATCTCCTCCGTGTTGCGGGGGAGAAAGGTCGAGTCGCGGGCCGTCCGGGAAAACTTGACGTCGATGGACACCGACGTCTGTCCCAGGAGGCCGGCACCACCGCCACAGGCAGCGAGCACGCTGATCATGGACGCCACACCGGCAATCAACAGCCGTCTCATGAGGCGAGCACCTCCACGGAGATGGGTGGGTTGGGACTGCCGTCGGCGAAGGTGAATCCCATTTCCAGCCGATCGCCAACACCATCGAGCATGGCGACGGCCACGGTCAGATAGGTGCCGACGCTGTACCGCACGGGCTGACCCGCCGCCACAGTGACCGCAGCGGCCGACATCGCCACCTGACCGCCCCAGTCCGGACTGATGCGGGTGATGTTGCGCGTTTCGGCGCCGTCGGCGAACGCCCGCACGGCCACCCGGTAAATGCCGGGTGGAACCTGGTCGAAGACCATTTGGGCACTGGCACCCTGCGGTTTCATGCGGGCGCTCGTCCCGACGGCTGAGGCATACGGGGCGATCGGCCACCCCATGTCCGCGACAAGGCGGATCTCCAGATGATCGACGTCGGCCAACGTCCTGGGGGCAATGGCCAGGGTGACCCAGCCGGTCCCCGGCACGACGGACACGGTGACACGGCGATCCGGCACCAACGGCGTACACCCCAGTGCCGTCAGTGCCAGGACGGCGGCCCACGTCAGGTGGGGACGACGGCGCACCGCACGACCGGAGTCGACGAGTGACATGACGCTACCTCTTGTGGCGATGTGGGCCCAGCCCGCTGCAAGCGAACCCATCATCGCCGGGACCACGCCGGCGGCGTGAGTTCAGGATGGCCAAGAGCCCCGCATCCCGCTTGGCTCTCGCGTCCGATCCCCCCTTCGTCTCCGGCGCTCGCAGATTGAACCGCTTCGTATATGACTGGTCCCGAAACCGGATGGCGATCGGGGGGCCCGTCAGGCATGCTGGCAGACAGCCAAAGCCGGGCGTCCACCGTTCGGATGCCAGGGGGTCGCACAGATGGTGTTCCGGCGGTTGTTGGGGCGACTGATCATGTTCTGCCGGGCCCTGTTCAGGCGCTACGGCTGGCTGTTCGTCCTGGCTTTGGTCGTGGCCATCCTGTCCATGCGGGCGTTTGCCGAGTTGACCGAAGAAGTCCTTGCCAACGAGACCAACCAGTTCAATGAGCATGTCCTGTTGGCCCTCCACCGGTGGGCGACACCGACTTTGGATGGGTGGGCGCTGCGGATCACGGCACTGGGCTCTGTCCCGGCCGTCGCCGTGCAGGGCGGCCTGTTCAGCCTATGGCTCCTGCATCGGCGCAAGCTGTTGGATGCAGTAATCCTCTGGCTTGTCCTGGGTGGTGCCGCCATCCTCACGGCGTCACTGAAACTCATTTTCGGACGGGCCAGGCCGGCCCTCTGGCAAACTTTGGTCCTGGCGCCCACGCCCGCCTACCCGAGCGGCCATGCCCTGTTGTCCACGTGCCTGTTCGGCTTCGTCGCCGTCTGGGTGATCGCCCAGGCGCCTCACCGGCCCTGGCGCTGGGCCATAGGGCTGTTCAGCCTGACGATCGCGGCCCTCATTTCGCTGAGCCGGCTCTATCTCGGGGTCCACTGGCCCACGGACGTGCTGGCCGGGATCCTTGTCGGGGTGTTCTGGCTCTCCGTCTGCTGGGCCGTCGAGCGCTGGCAACGGGTCCGCACGCATGCCGGTTGAACGGGAATCCGACCTGCCGCCTGCCCATCAGACGGAGCGAACGACCTCCGGCCGGATCACGGCCAAAAGGCGCTGGGCATTGTCGTGACGGATTTTGGCGACAGCCGCCGCCGACAGGCCCATCTCCCACAACCCCAGCAACGGTGCTTCGTAGTCGGATTCGAGATAAGGATAGTCACTGCCCCAGAGGATTTTGTCGGCCAATTGCTCAAAGAAACCACCCAGCCAGTCGAGATCCATCTGGGCCGTGAAGCGGGGATAGGCGATCACCGATGAGCAGTCCAGGTAGACATTGGCGTTTGCGGCGGCCAGGGCGCCAAACGCCTCGACCTCCCACATGCCCAGGTGGGCAAACACCACCTTGAGGTCCGGAAAACGGGCCACCAGCCGACGGGCGTGGACCACGCCCGTGTGTGCATCCCGATACGGCGCCGTCCCGGCATGGATGATCACGGCCCGACCTGCGTCCTGGACGATCTCATAAACGGGATCCAGGCGGGGATCGTCGCAGGGCATGCGCTGCACGCTGCAATGGAGCTTCAGGCCGGCGAATCCCTGGTCGATGAGGCAGCGGGAAACAATGGCCGCCCGGTCTGCATCGTCCGGATGCACGGTCCCAAACGGCACGAATCGGGGCTCGTCCCGGGTCACCGTGTAAAGCCAATCGTTCAACGATGCCGCCATGCCGGCCTTGTGGGCATAGACCAGCAGAAAGAGCCGCTCCGCCCCGGTCCGCAAAAGGGCATCCGCCACGGTGGCCGAAGTCCCTTCGTGTTGCAGGGCATAGCCGTCGGCCCGAAACGCCCGCCAGATCGCCGCCATCAGGCGGTCGGGGAATAGGTGCGCATGGGCATCGATAAAGGGTCCGCCAAGTCTGGCCAGCCCCTCAGGGCTGACGAGCGGTGCCGACTGTGCCTGGGCCGGATCTCCGGTTGGGCAGGCCGACGTGCTGCCCAACCCCTGAATCGGCTCCGGCAGTGGCTCTTCATCGGTGGGCAAGTCACAATGACAGGGCATCCGACCGCCGAGCGGACCGGATGCGGGAGGATGGAAAGGACTTGCGGCAGGCATGATGACGACGTCGTGGCAGGATTGGGTGGGTGTGGGTCTGGTATGGCTCAAGCTGGCCCTCAAACTTTGGCCGCTATGGTTGGGGCTCTGCGCCGGATTCCTCGTCCGTCACCTCTGGCGCAAGCATTTCAGCCGCTGATAGCGGGCGCAGCACAGTCCAGGAGCGTTCGGCATCGACGACGTTGAACCGACCCAACAGGCCGTCAGGCGTTGCGATCACGCCGAGCCGCATCTGCCTCGTCGTACCGCCAAGTTGAACGTACCAGTACAGTTGTCCGGCAGGTAACGTCCCGTGCTCCAGGATCACCGGCACATGCGGGGCCAGGGGCATGCCTTCGACGACGGACTCCGTCGCCGTCCGTCCGGCCAACGTCCACCAGCCTTCCGCAAATTCGACGGACGCCGGCCCGGCTAGCGCCACATCACACAAGGCATGACCGTCAAAATGCCCATCCGCGGTGAGGGTGACCCGTTCGCCATCCGAGTGCAGCGCCACGGGTCCCTGAAGCAACCCGGTCCAGGGCCCCTGGTTCACTTGCAACTCACCTGCGCCCGAGACATCCGTCGATCCATCCGCATGGCGGCGCCACGTCGCCTGTGGCACTAGGGCCGCGCCGCCGGGACCGGGCCAGCGGGTTTCGCCGGCGATATCAGCCTGCCAGGCCGCAGTCTCTGCCGTCAGGTCCAAGGCCAGCGGGCCGTCGCCAAACCCGGCGATGCCTGTGGCGGCCGTGACCAGCGAGCCTGTCAGCGTGCCCTGGAAATCATGTCGGTCACCCAGTTGGAAGAACTGACCGTTGACGAGGCCGGAGGCAGTCATCGAATCGTCCGAGTAGTGGCCGGCTCCCTGGATCTGGCCGTCATAAGCCTCGGCCTGCCCATGTGGGATTATCCGCAGCTGGATCTGGCCCTGGCATTCGAGGGCGCCATGGCGGTAGGTGCCGGGCCCCGACACCGTCAGCACCGTGCCGGGTGAGCCATATGTCCAGCGCCGGGACATTTGGCCGTCGCCCTCCGTGTTCAGAAACTTGGTGATCGAGCGGGTCCGGCCCTGGATGGTCAGCACGTTCAGCCGTTCACCCTCGACTTCGCCGTACGTGAGATCGAGGTCGCCGTCGATGGTCGCCAGCGGCGTGCCGAAGCGGGCCCGACCCTGCAATCGGACGACGAAGGACCCGTCGGCGCGGGCGTCGATCTCGGCGCCGGCCGGGCCTTCGATGTCGATCGTCTGATGGCGGGTCTTCAGCATGCCGGTGAGTTGGATGACGGCGTTGCCGGCAGCATCCTGGCGGACATTGATGATGCCGCGTCCGGAAATCGGGCGGCCCCGGCCATCCCGCCAGACAAAGTCCCCCTCACCCTTCAGGGCCGTCTCGGAGCCTTCGTAGCCCAGAACGAAGCTGCCTTCGGACTCCAGGCGGAGCGAGCCCTGGTGAAAGCGGGCGGTGCCGCGCACTTTCGGGGTGCCGTCGGCATCGACCTCGGTCTGGCCCGACAGGTCGAACGCCCCCTGCTCATAGGCGAAGGCACCACTGCGGGCCCGATTGATCGGTTGAAAGGCGGCGACCGGCTCAGTCTCGACCTCAGTCGGGACGACGTCCTGGACGGTCCGGGCCGGTTGCAGGCGGATCGGCTGGGACCGTCCGGTCGTGACGACCCGATTCGTCGGCGAGACGCTGCGCACGTGCAGATCCAAGTCCTGCCCTCCTGGCTGATGATGGCCGCTTCCGTGCCTGGGGGCATCGTGTCGGACGCCTTGATACCGACTATACCGCGGGTCGGAGGCTAGAAAGCGGTGGGATGGAGCAGCATGGCGGCATGTCCGATGTGCGACCGGCTGGCTTCGTCCAACGAGAGCTCGTAGTGCCGGGTTTCGCCACGACAGTCGGGCAGGGCGGCGACCTGCAGAAACATGGGGGTCAGCCCACAGATGCGGGTGCCATTGTTGACCGAGGCCACGGTCTCCCAATATTCAGTGGACTGGCCGGCAGCGAGCTGCCCCAGCAGGCGCTGATCCCAGGCCCGCACAGTGGCCAGCTGATCCGGATTCAACGGGTTGGGGTCACCGTAACGGGGACCGACATGGGACAGATCGATGCTGCTGACGATACAGGTCCCGTCCGGGTCTTCAGCGACCAGTTCCTGCAGCATCCCGACGAAGGCGGCCACCTCGCCCATTTCCATGGGGTGCCGCTGCCGGACCATCGCCTCGTGCAGGCTGCCGCACAAAACAGGAACGACGGTGATCGGCGGGGCGCCGGCCTGGCGGCGGGCCCGCTCCAGGAAAATCGTCGGAAACTCGATGGCATGCTCGTACCCGAACAGGGCCTCATCGGCGAAGGGATTGCCGCCGACAGCTTTGGCAATGCGATCGACTGCCGTGCCATCGACCTGCACCAGGCCCCATGGGGTGGCAAAGGGCTTGGCGCTGAGGGCGACGACCCGTGACTGCGGGTAGTGGGACGTGGAGAGGACGATGAACCGGCGGGGGAAGCGACCGACGGGAAAAGCGCCGTAAGCATGACCATAACTGATTTGGCCGAGGCGGGGCTCGATGTGCGGGGCGATGATCCCCTGCGGCATCGTTGCGGGCGGCGCCTGGGCATGACGCAGATAGGCGCCGACTTCCACGTCGGCTTCCTCCGCATCCGCCGGGTAGGACTTCCCGGCGAACGCCATCGGCCGGACGTCAAGCCGGGCGTAGAGTTGTGACCGCTTGGCAAAGGCCGGCGTGCCGACGCCGCACCAGGCGCACATGGCCTCGGGCCCGATGCTGACGGTGCTCAGGTTGCGGCCCGGCACATGAAAAAAGCTCGTGCGCTGCAGTTGGTCGGCACTGAGCATGCCGGTCAGGAAGAGGAGTACCTCCGGCATGGCCAGAGCCGCCGCTTCCGCTGCAAAGGGGGGAAAGGGCTGAGGAGGCGCACTCTGCGGATTCAGCCAGCGACGCTGATCGGCCAGGCGCAAACTCTCGGGAATGTGCAGCTTGCCCGCCAGACAGGCGTAGCAGGCGCCGACCCCCGGGGCGAGCAAAGGTCCCCACTGGATCCGCAGGGTATTGGCGACAATCAGGTAGGTCGGGACCTGACGCTGGAAACAGGCCTGTTGGGCGCCACGATCCAGGCCACTGGGATCCCAG
>JACMPN010000237.1 GCA_014377495.1 Candidatus Sericytochromatia bacterium | reverse complement strand
TCTGCGACAGGCCGAAGCAAAAGATGGCCGCCGCCAGGCCGAGCGGCGAGTTAAACCAGGGCAGCAGCAAGACGCCGACACCACTGGCCAGCGATCCCCCGGTGGTGCAGGCCACCCCGTCGCCGGTAACCACGATGAGACCCGAGGTTGTCGCAACGCCGACTCCGTCGCCGACGCCCGCCGAAAGCCCCACGCCTGCGACATTGATCGAGCTGCCGGCGCCGTCGGACAGCCCGAGTCCCGTCGTGACGCCGTCACCGTCCGACAATCCGAAGCCGATCGAGACGCCCGTGCCCACCCCCGTGCAGTCCGCCGTGGTGGCATCGCCCTCACCGGTGGCGAGCGTGCTCCCCGTGAAAGCCGTGGCGCAGCCCAGTCCGACACCGTCCCCTGTCCCGAGCCCGCCAGTCGCGATGACCCCGGCGACGACGGAATGGGCGAAATCGGCTGTGCCGGCGATCGAGCGGCCGTTCGGTTCCCACGTCGGCCTTTCGTTCCGACCCGTCTCTTACGGCGAGGGCTTCGGGCCGACGTCGGTGAGCAGCCAGGCGACCGTGTATACGTCGTTCGGTCTCGATGGTTCGTGGCGGGCCATGCCCCAGCTCGATGTGGCCGGCTCCTATCTCTTCAACACCTACACGATCAACCGGGGCACCCTCGGTCAGGGGGGGCGCGTTGAGCAGCACGGGCGGGTAATGGGCTACTACGTCTGGCCCCTGATGCCCCAACTGGAGCTGGGGGCCGGAGCCGGCCTGCAGATCGGCGCCTATGGGGCGGCCGACATGCCGCTGAACGGTCGCACGCCGGATCTCTACGATGCGCCTTATCAGCGTCTAATGGCCGATGTGGAAGCCAAAGTCGCCTTCCGGCCCGTGGCGGCCTGGCCACTGACGTTGAGTGCCGGTCTGTCCGGTTTGCCCTTTGGTGCCCCGTTCCAAACCGGGACCAGTATCCCCAGCCCGCTCTGGGGCCTGGGCTGGCGGGCGGGGGCCCGTTACACGGTCAGTGGCTTTGCCATCGAGACCGGCTACCAGGGCCAGCGGGTCTTCGGCACCGGCTATACCCAATCGTCGGATCTGCTGTTCGGCAAGTTGGGCTACTACTTCAACTAGACGAGGGCTGCCAGCGGCCCAGCTTACGACCGGCGTCGCCTCTGGTCGGGCGGCGAACCGTCGCAACGGCCCGACAACAGCAGCCATTGCAGGGATAGCCTGGCATGTGGCCGGTCTCCCATGGTGGCCGTCACCCGTGCCGCTGCCGGACCACACCCGAAGGGGAGGGTTGCGGCGGTTATAGGGAGATCAAGGCTGCGGTTGACATGTCTGTTCGGTCGGATCAGAGTGGCGAGTCGGGCCAGTGGCGGGCATGTAGGATGGCGAGGCGGGCGATCAGTTCCGGCTGTCGCCGCTGGGCCAGCACCTGGCAGACCTGAGCGGTCACGTAGGGCTGATAGGGGATGGCCAGGTCCATGGCCTCGATGAGCGCCCCGCCGTCGTTCAGCATCAGGGCATGCTCGACCCACCGTTTGGCGGCTTCGTCCCGACACGCCGATCCCAGCTTGCCGAGGCTGGCGACTGCAAAAGGTACGGGCATGGTGACGTTCTGGGTGGCCGTGCACGAGGATGCCGCCGCCCGCCAATGGCCCATGGCCGTCACCTGGTCTGGGGCCAGGCGGGCGAGACCCGCATGGGCGTGATAGTCGTCGGGGGCGAGGGACAGGGCTGTCCGGAAATAATGGCCCGCCAGGCTGAATTTGGCTGCACCTTCGTAGAGGTGGGCGAGCGCCAGATTGGCCATGGCCAACTCGGGGGCGATGGCCGAATCTGCCTCGTGCGTTAGACCGTCCAGCGGCAGGGTGATCCCTTTTTCAGCCAATAGGGCCGCAACTTTTTCCCACCAGCAGTCCCACCCGCCGAGGCGTTCCAAGGCCTGGCGGCTGTTCTGGCCGAGCCGCCGGGCCTCCTCCGGGTGGGCGAGGTAATGGCGGGCCCTGTCGGCAATCTCGGCGGCGGTCGTGGCCGTGGCGATGTCCCCATCCAAATCGAACAGGTCGGCCAATTCCGCACACGGATGGGCGATCTGCATGCCGCCGGCCGCAGCGATCTCCACGTTGAGGTTCTTGATCATCGGTTGCGGTTCGCTGCACCAATCGGCGGGCAGCACCAGATTCACCGTGGCGGTCCGGAAAACCCCGAACAGGTCCGTCAGGGTCGGCGTGGGCCGGGCGGCCGCCTCACAGCCGGGCACTCTGGCCCAGTCGTCGTGGTGCAACTCCAGGGGCAGGCCCGCCTCCAGAAGGTGGCGCATGACGTGGACCCGCCAGCTGAGCGGAGTCTCGCCCACGTATTTGGGGCTGCCGCAGTAGGCGATGACCGGTCGTAACGGAGCAGGTTCGGCTGAAACGGCCTGCCAGCCAAAGGGTGTCGGCAGATACGCCGGAGCCGTCCCGTCCCGTTCGGTGGCTTGGGCGACCATCCCCCGGCAAAAGGTGACGGCCAGATCGCAGTGGGCGTCATAGAGCCGGAACTGCCGCCAATGGTTCGACAGCAGCCGGGCTTGCCCCGGGGCCGCCACCAACCCGTCGTCGTATCGGAAGGCGATGACGGCGATGCCCATCTCCCGCAGGCGGTCGAGCAGCCACGTTTCGACCTGGTTCTGCGGGGTGACGATGACCGCCTGGATCTGAAACGCTTCGGCATGGCGCAGGATCAGTCCTTGCATGCCCTGCAGACCGAACACGGCCATCAGGGCATGGGCATCCAAGGCGATGACCTGATGGCCGCCCGCTTCCATGCCGTCCTTCAACCAGAACCAGTAGGCTGACTCCGGGTCCCGGGGCGTGTGGTTCCAGATCAGGATGCGCATGGTGGGACTGCCTTTTCCGGGGTCGTCGGGGCGGGATCACGACCTCCGACGGCAACCGTCCCGTCAGTCGCAACCGGTGTCTAACGCCGTCTGGCGATCATCGCGTAGGTCGGCAGCCCGTGGCTCGTGAACAGGGCCTCGAACCAGGTGACGATGTTCTCGCTGCCCAGGGCACTGTGATGCAGGTCGCGCGTGGCGAAGGTGATGTCCCAACGGTGCTCATCGGCCCGGAACAAGTCGTTGGTCCAGTCGAAATAGCCCTCGTGGTCCGTCTTGAACCAGATTTCGCCACCAGGCGGCATCAGTGTGTACAGCTGGTCGAGGAATTTTGGCTGGAAGAGCCGGTGCTTCCATTCCTTCTGTTTTTCCCAGGGATCCGGAAAATTGACGATCACCCGGTCGATTTCGCCCGGGGCGATGAAGGTCCCGATCGCTTCGCCTTCCGCTTCGGCAAAGCGGACATGCTTCAGGTCCAGGCGCTTCGCCAGCCGGCCCAGCCGCCAGGTGCGCTTGTATTTGATCTCCAAACCGAGCAGATTCACTTCGGGATGGCGCTGGGACAGTTCGGTGAGGTATTCGCCCTTGCAGCTGCCGATTTCCAGCCAGAACGGAGCCTTGCGCTGGAAATAAGTGTGCCATTGGCCCATGAGCGGGGCCAGGCGCGTCCCTTCGACCACCCACTCTGGCATCTCCCGGATTTTGAGCAGGTACGGGTTGACCACGTAGTGCTTGCTGGCCGGCCGCATGCCGCCGGGCAACAGCTCGATGGGAGCATCGTCGGCGGTGGCGGGGACCTGCACGGCAGACCGCCCGGGACGGCTCCGCCAGGTGGATTTGGGAGCGGCGTCCGTGTCGTCGGTGGTCGGCGACAGGACCCCCCCCCTGACCTCCCCCTGGGCAGGGGGAGGGGTTTCGATGCCCGGTTGCGGTGTGTGTGACTCGTTCATGGTGAATCCGGCGCCGTTAGTACGACTTGGCGAAGATGACCCGGCCCTGGGAGGGCTTGCCGCAGAAAACGCAGCTGCCGGCCTCGGGCACGGCGTTCATCGGGTAGCAGCGCACCGTCGCCTTGGTCTCTTCCTTGATTTTCGTCTCGCAGGCGGCATCCTCGCACCAATGGGCATGGATGAACCCGCCGTCGCCGGCCACTTGGGTCTTGAACGTCTCGTAGTCGTCAATCATGTGGGTATTCGCCGCCCGGAAGGCCTTGGCCCGCTCGAACAACGCCGTCTGGATCTCGTCGAGTAGTGTCGTCAGGCGCTCCTGCAGCCCGGCCATCGGGACGAACATCTTTTCGCCCGTGTCCCGGCGGACCAAAACGACCTGTTCCTTTTCGATGTCCTTCGGCCCCAAATCGATCCGGACGGGGACGCCCCGCATCTCCCAGTCGTTGAACTTGAAGCCGGATGTCACGGTGTCCCGGGCATCCAGGTGGACGCGCAGGTCGCCGAGCTGGCCCTTCAGTTCCTTGGCGGCGGCCATGACGAGGGCCTTGTCCTCGTCGGTGCGGAAGATCGGCACGATGACGGCCTGGTAAGGCGCCAGCTTCGGGGGGAAGATCAGGCCCTTGTCGTCGCCGTGGGCCATGATGATCCCGCCGATCATCCGGGTGGACATGCCCCAGCTCGTCTGCCAGGCATGCTGCATCTCGCCCTTTTCGTCCTGGAACTCGATGTTGAAGGCCTTGGCGAAGTTCTGGCCCAGGTTATGGCTGGTGCCCGACTGCAGGGCTTTCTTGTCGCCCATCATCGCCTCGATCGTGTAGGTGTGCACGGCACCGGCGAACTTCTCGGCATGGCTCTTGCGGCCGTATTCGACGGGGATGGCGGCGAAGTCCTCGGCGAAGGTGCGGTAGACCTCCAGCATCTGCAGGGCTTCGGCTTCCGCTTCGGCGGCCGTGGCGTGGGCCGTGTGGCCTTCCTGCCAGAGGAACTCCGTCGTCCGCAAAAACAGCCGGGGCCGCAGCTCCCAGCGGACGACGTTTGCCCACTGGTTGATCAAAATCGGCAGGTCCCGGTAGCTCTGCACCCACTGGGAATACATCTCGTTGATGATCGTCTCGGAAGTCGGCCGCACGACTAACGGTTCTTCGAGTTCCTTGCCGCCGGCATGGGTGACCACGGCCAGTTCGGGGGCGAATCCCTCGACGTGCTCCGCTTCGCGCTTGAGGAAGCTCATCGGGATCAGCATCGGGAAATAGGCGTTGACATGGCCCGTGTCCTTGAACATCTTGTCGAGGGCCTTCTGGATGTTTTCCCAGAGGGCGTACCCGTAGGGCCGGATCACCATCGAGCCCTTGACCGGCGAATAGTCGGCCAGCTCAGCCTTGGCGATGACGTCCTGATACCACTTGGAGTAGTCCTCGCTGCGGGGCGTGACGCCTTTGTTGGCGGTTTGGGCTTTGGCCATGGTTCGACTCCAGGTGATTGCTCGGCGGGTAAAGACGTGCCCCCGTGCCAGGCTACCGCTTTACGGGCCACAACACGCACAGGACGCAGACAGTGTACCCGATCGGCCGACTCTCCGGCCGCGCCTCACCCCGGCAATGGCCACCGACGACGACCCGCCTGCCCGGCGGGCGGAGCGGGCGGATCGCCAATAGCGGCGGCACAGTGTGTGAGTGCTGTCAGCGCGGATGTGCGGCGCTGGCGGCCTTGGCGCCCTGACGTGCGTACTGCGGGTCCGGGCCCGGAGGAGGAGTGCCTCATTCCCATGCAACGGTTCGGCGCCTGGCGTCAGGCCTCATTCCGCCGTCAACTATTGGCGGCGTTTCTCACCATTGCCCTGGTGCCGTGTCTCCTGCTGGCCGTGATCGTCCAAGTCAACAGCGTCCGGGAGCGCCAACGGCTGATCCGCCAGGGCCAGGCCGAAAACCTCCAGGAGGCGATCACCACCCGTAACTACCTGGCGGCGGGTGCCCGGGTCGGCCGCAACATCGTCCACGACCTCGCGGACGGGCCCCGCCTGATCACCCGGGACCCC
>JACMPN010000236.1 GCA_014377495.1 Candidatus Sericytochromatia bacterium | reverse complement strand
CGGGGGGGGGGGGGGCCAGCCGTTCCGTTTGGATTGGCATGCGGCCCCGGACGGACTCAGCCCGCGGCGGCAGCCGGGACCTGACGCACGTCCCAGAGCCCGGCCACCCGATCCAATAACCAATCTGCCACCTGTCGCTTGTCGGCTTTGGGGAGCGACTCGGGCTCGGCGTCCCGGGCCAACCAGACCACTTCGTTGGCGCTGGCCCCGAACCCGATGTCGGATCGGCCCACGTCATTGATGACGATCGCATCGAGGTGTTTGCGGTGCAGCTTGTCCCGACCGTGGGTCAGGTGGTCCTGCGTCTCAGCCGCAAAACCGATCAACAGTTGGTCTTTCCGCCGCTGGGCACCGACAGCGGCCAGCACGTCCGGCGCCGGAATCAACGTCAGTGTCAGAGTCTCGGCCGTCTTCTTCAGTTTATGGGGACTTGGCGCCGCCAGAGCGTAATCGGCAGGGGCCGCTGCCGCCACCAGCACGTCCGTCTCCCCCATCGCCGGCAGGACGGCCGCCAACAGCTCGTCCGTCGTCGTCACCCGGGCGATCGTCACGCCGGACAGGTCGAATTCGCCGAGCTGGGTCCAGGCCGTGTGGCAGGCCACCAACGTCACGGTCGCCCCGCGCCGTCTGGCAGATTCAGCGATCGCCAGACCCATCCGTCCTGTCGACGGGTTGCCGATATGCCGCACGGGATCGATGGGCGCAATCGTCCCGCCGGCCGTGACGAGGATGCGCACGCCGTCGAGGTCCTGCGGGGCGAGGATGCGGTCGGCAGCAGCGGCGATGGCCGCCGGCTCTGCCAGACGACCGGCGCCAACGTCGCCACAGGCCAGGATCCCAGATTCGCCGAGGATGAACCGCACGCCACGGGCCTGCAGGGTGGCGACGTTCGCCTGTACGGCCGGATGCTCCCACATGGCGGTGTTCATGGCGGCGGCGACGAGCACGGGTCCCCGGAAAGCCAGGGCCTGGGTGCTCAGCAGATCGTCCGCCAGACCGTGGGCCAGCTTGCCAAGGATGTCCGCCGTGGCCGGGGCGAGGATCAGCAGGTCGGCCCAGCGGGACAGCTCGATATGAGTCATCACCGGCTGGACGGCATCGAAGAGGTCGATGGACGGCATCTCGCCGGTGATCCCGGCAAAGGTCATCGGACCGACGAAATGGGTGGCCCGGGGCGTCATCATCACCCGCACGGCATGACCGAGCTGCTGCAACTGGCGGACGAGTTCCACCGCCTTGTAGGCCGCGATACCGGCCCCGACACCCAAAAGAAGTTTAGCCATCACCCACTCTCCGTCCACCGATTACGTGCAGGCCCCAAAGAACCAGGTCCGGTTCAATGTGATCCAGGCCCGGAATCCATGATGCCACGAGGGGCATCGAACCGCCCGTCCCGATCACCGGTGCAGCGCCGACCGCCGCATGTCCTGCCTGGATCATTCCGGCGATCGCACCGGCATGCCCCCGGACGGTGCCGAAACGGATGGCATCCGCCGTCGTCTGACCCAGATCAGTCACCGCACCGGTCAGATCCGGGTCGAACAACCGGGGTGCCGCCTGGAGCAGACCCAACAGACCGGTGTGCAGTCCCGGCATGATCGCCCCGCCGATGAACCGTCCCTGGGCGTCCACGACGCTCAAGGTGGCCGCTGTCCCGCTGTCGATGACGATGACGGGGGCGCCGAGCCGGGCGACGGCACCGGCACAGGCCGCCAGGCGATCGGTACCGATCAGGCTGGGATCCGGCACCGCCACCGTAAAGCCAAGGGCGGCATCTGCGGCCGTGAGCACGTGGACACCGGGCCACCAGTCCCGATATACCGCCGCCAGGTCGGGTACCACGGTCGAAACGATCGCCTTCAGGCTGCCGGGTCCCGGCGTGCGCTCTGGCCAACCTGCGGCCAAGTCGGCAATGGTGGCCGACCGATCGGTCGCCCACCGCCAGCGCGTGGCCAGGCGGTCATCGAGGAACAGGGCCACGTCGGTGTGCGTGTT
>JACMPN010000235.1 GCA_014377495.1 Candidatus Sericytochromatia bacterium | reverse complement strand
TTCCTGCGGCAGGACCCGGATCTCTTCGACGGTCGTCGTACCGTTTAGCGTGGCTTGGGTGATGGCGACATTATAGGTCCGGCGATGCTTACCGGCGACAACCGGAGCGGCAGGCTGGTTCGCTGCATTCCGTGCCTTGCCGGATACCCGAGTTTTGGCTTCCATAACACCCTCCACCGTTGTTTAGTCTCTATAATTGTTATCTACCCATACCCCCGCCGGATTATGCAGAGTCAACCAAATAATTCGGAACCACGCTCTTACGTGTGCTGGCGGTCACCAATCCACGGAGCCGGGCCGGCCAGATGGCCGCTGATCCAGCTGAAACGACCTGGGCACAACGTTCGCCCGTCTCCAGCCGACGCGTGTGGCTGGCTGCTGATGTGGCGAGACGACCGGACAGCCTTGGACGGACTTCTATAGACGAAGCCGGACATCTGCCAGGGGCCAATTCGGTGAGCTGTCCAGGGCAAATCCCTCGCACCGAGGTTGCGTTGTTGGGGCCGCAAAAAGCGTTACTGGAATTTAACGCTGCGCTTCCCTGATCATAATCGGACGATTACCTTACTCTGCCATGCTCAGGCGCAGCAACACCCCTGCCGGGGTGGCGATGGAGGAGGTTCACAGTGACGGACGCAATTCGGACCGGTGGTGGTGGGATTACGCCGTTGACCCTGCGTGGCAAACCGCAGCCCGGTGAGACCGCCAAAAAGGGCGAATACACGCTCGCTCCCGACATTTGCAACTGCAACACGGGCCAGATCGTGCCCGCTTTGAAAAAGAACGGCTTTGCCGATGTGATCATCGCCAAGGACGAGTATAAAAATGCCTGGATTACCGCCAAGAAGCTAGATTTTCGGGATGCCAAGGGCAAGCCGGTGGCCATCCCTGCCATCGGTCAGCAGATCTCGCTCAAGACCGCTGATGGTCAGACCTTCACGGGCACTGTCAAGTACTCCGACAAGGACTGACCGGCTGACCGTGGCGATGAACCGTCACCACACACGTTTAGCAAATCGCCCCTTCTGATGAGTGCCGGTTGATCGTCATCGATCACGGCGTTCCGATCAGGAGGGGTTTTCACGTCTCATGGGCCTCGTCGCACGACGGGCTGACCGGCGGTTTGGTATCCTGTCCGCATCCGCTGGCGAGTTGGCAACGGCGGGCGACCTGAGCAGGCCCCACCGGAAGATCAACGCGGTGCCAGCCGGCGTTTACCGGCCTGCAACCCGACCCCGGGGCGCAGTGCCACGAGCTGAAAGGAAGCCCCTATGACCGAAGCGGTGACATTCGAGGCAGGCGGTCTGACCGTGCGCCAGTTGGACCGCACGGCGCAGGAGGGGGTGCAGACGCTGCTCACGGCCTGTGACGACTATGCCGTGATGCTGACCGGTCGGCCACATGGTCCCGAAGCTGCGACTGACCTATTTGCAGCGTTGCCGCCAGGCCGGGACGAGGCAGACAAGCTCGTCTTCGGTATCGGTGCGCCTGAGGCCCCTTTGATCGGCATCATCGACATGATCCGGGAGTACCCGGAACCGGGGGTCTGGTTCCTCGGCCTGCTGATGCTCGATCCGGCACACCGGTCCCAGGGATTGGGCGCCCAGGCCTATGAAGCGCTGGCCGAATATGCCTTCGCCGAAGGGTGCGACAGCATCCGCATCGGTGTCGTCAAGGAGAACGAACGGGCCCTGACGTTCTGGAGCCGCCAGGGCTTCCATGAGCTCGTCCGGCAGCCGTTGCGCATGGGCGACAAGGATACCGAGGCCGTGATCATGGAAGACGTACTTGTCGCTGCTGACGAGTAACGACGGCTGATTGTCCGGTATCCCCACTGGAGCGGCATGGGCGCAGGCCGGTGCTGCGATCATGCGGTTTATTGACCCACGAAGCGCTGTGGGCTCGTGATGACGGGTGTATGCGGCATATCCTTTGTTGAAAAGAACGATGAAGCGGGTGATCCCGTCATCCAACACGCCCTCGACGAAAACTTTGCCCTGGCTTCCGGGGGGCTGCCCTAGGCCCGCCTGGCGTACTGCGTTTCCGGTGCCGGCGGCGGCACCCGTGACGAGCAGACCGAAGGGAATGTGTTTGGCGACTGAACGGGCAGTCATGCTCGACTGGCGCCTTGCCTGGACCAATCAGCGGCGGCTGGCGACACTGGTGCAGGAGCACAGCCACGACGTCAGGGTGTTTTCCGCCCATGATCCGACGGAGTTGGCGGCGTTTCAGCCAGAGGCCTAGCCGATGGGCGCCTTTGAACGGGAGGCACCGAACGGTTATGAACGGCCCATGACCAGGGCGTTGGATCCTGGCCGCTGCTTCTTGCCAGGTCAGCTTTTCCAGCAGTTCCTGGCTGATCATGCCGGCCACCCGGCGGCAATCCTCCAAGCGCTCTGTTTCGTCTGCGGTGATCACCCCGTCTGCTTCGACGCAGGTCCGAAATCCGGCCGAATCGTTTCCAACCACGGTGTTTGGGGGACACTCGGCAAAAGACCCGCCCAATCGTGTGGGCAGGCCTTTGTGAAAGGGAGAAGCGTTTAGCGCCTGACGGGCTTGATTTTGCGGGCTTTGGCTGCCTTGGCGCCGGCCGCAGCATCGAGGTCATAGAGCGAGGCGATCAACCAGGCTTCCATGTCCTCAAATTCGGACGGATCCAGCTTGCGGTCATGGTTGGTATCGGAGACGTTGAACGTGGCCATGGCAAAGCGGGCATGGTCGCTGTAGGGATCCGCAGGCAGCGTGGTCCGGAATTCCGTGACGGAATTGAAGCCGTCGACGTTGCGATCGGTCCGGGCGAAGTTCCGGCCAAACTCCTCGTGGAGGAATGCCACGAGACCGGGGCCGAACCGCGCATAGAACGCCGGTTGTGCCTGCCAGGTGATCGTCTGATCGCCGTTGGTGTCGAGTTTCGCAAAGTCGGCAATCGTCATTTTGGCTTCGGCCGTCGTGATGGTGCCATCGTGGTTGGCGTCCAAGACGTCGAATTCGCTCTGGCAGAGGTGTGTGATCGCCTGGCTGATGCCCGTCACCGATTCGGCTTGGACGGGGGCCCGTTGCACCATCGGCACACTGCTGACGGTCTGACAGCCCCAAAGGACAGCCATGCCAGCGCTTAAAATCAGTGCCGTTGCCCGCTTCATCGACGTGCCATCCTTTGTTCCACGAAGGTTAGGGGGTACCTTGGAAAACCTTGCGAACCGGCGTCGCGCAATCGGCCGCATCTCTGGCACAGTGCCGTAACAACAGGTTGTTTGAGACCGCTGTCATCCCGCATTGCGTCATCACCGAAGAGCAGGGGCCCCATGAAACCCAGTCGTTCCCATCAGGTCGCTGCCGTCGTGGCGTTGGTCGGTTTCTGGCCGGGGCTCAATGTCGGCATGTTCCCGGCAATGGCGCGGACTGTGCCGCCGCCTGCGAGGGTGTCGACATTTCGGGTCGATCCGACGCCTCAGCGCAATGACGTGGCCGTGTTCCTGGATCGGGAGATCTTCCCCGAACTGTTCCGGCTCCTGCGCAGTGCGACCAAGCGCATCCAGATCGACTACTTCCTGCTGAGCGGCGAAGTCGGCCTGCAGATCGCCAGAATCCTCGGCGACAAAGTCGCCCAGGGCGTCGATGTGCGGGTGATGCTCGACTCCAAGCGTGGGTTGGGCGGTCCGCTGGCCACCGGGACCGCCAAAGTGATCGCCTTGCTGCGGGCGCATCGGGTCCCGGTCAGTCTCTATCCCATCCACCTGTTCGGGGCCGCACCCAATCGCATGCAGGAACGGCTGCATATCGACCACAACAAGCTGATCGCCATCGACGGTCGGGTTGCCTACATCGGCAGCATGAACCTGCACGACCGGGCGATGACCAACCACGATCTGATGATCCGGGTCAGCGGGCCGACGGCGACGGAAGTCTCGGCCATGCTCGATGCCGAATGGCCCTTGGGCGCTCCCGTGGATGGGCACAGTGTGGCCCCGTCACCGCCGCCCACCGAGCCGGGCCTGCCTCAAGGCAGTTCCCTGATGCGCCTGACCCAGACGGCACCTCAGGAAAAGAACACAAAGGCCCTGCTGCTGGGCGAAGTCAGGCGAGCCAGGCGCCTGGATTTGGCCATGTACCTGTTTGCCGAGCCGGAGTTGCTGACGGCCGTCTGCGACGCTGCCCGTCGGGGCGTCACGGTGCGGGCGATCCTGGATCCCCGGATGACCTCGACCGCCAAATACGGGAGCATTGGCCGCCTGGTGCCGAATGGGATGCCGAATTTGCTGGCCGCCCGGGATCTGTTGGCCGCCGGAGCCAAAGTCCGTTGGTACATCCCGACGAGCCAGGATCAGGAGAGCCACATGAAGCTCCTTCTCGTCGACGGCACGAAGGTCATTGCCGGCTCAACGAATTGGACGATCAATTCCTTTGTGCGTTGGCGGGATACGAGCTTCGCGCTGGAAGGGCCACCCGTGACCCGGTTCGCTGCCATGTTCGAACGGGACTGGCAGCAGGCGCAGCTTGCCGAGGCGCTGACTTTCCGGCAGGGGCTCATCGCCCGCCTGATTGCCTACATGAACGGACACGACCTCGGGTTCTGGTAGGGGCAAATTCCTGAGCTTTGCGATGGCGGGGATCGAAGGCCGACGCCCGTGCCGCACCTGGGGCGATTCGTCCCAGGCGCGCCACGGCCCCGGCGGGCATAGTTTCCGGGATCCGGATCGTGGTGGCGATACGCTCGGGACTGATGGACCTGCACGCTGCGGCGGGCCGTCGTCGGCCCGACGGATGTCACGGGTAGGCGTCCAGTGCGAATGGCGAAAGGGGATCCAACCATGAGATTGATGCGACTGATAACCCTGGGGAGCCTGGCTTACGGTGCCTATCGCTGGCTGCGCAAACGGCCACAGGCGAGGCGTCAGTTGCAGAGTGCCGTCAACGAAATCGGTGAAGCGGCGCGTCAGGGCGATATCGGCAAGGCCCGGAACGTGGTGCGTTCCATTGGCGAAACGATCAGCGGCAGGCGGAGCGCCTGACGGTCGGTCTGCACGGTGCGTGCTTGGGCCCGCTGGGGCATGTCGGCGTCTGCGATGACCCAGCGGGCAAAACGCCGCAGGGGCAGGGAATGACAGATGGTTCGTTTCATCGACCAACGCTTCGACGTCCGCTAAGAGACTATCTCAATCAACGAGACCGAGCCTGGCGCAGCCATGCGGTACCAGGCGACCGATCGTTGATTGAGATAGTCTCTAAAGACATGAGCCAGAATTTGATCGAGCACGATCATGGCGGCATGGAGGGCAGTCTAACAACCGCCCACCACTGAAGCGGGCGCACCCGTCACCGATAACCAGCACGCCCAGACCGCCGGTCCGGCCGGTCCAGTTCTGTTGCAGGATCACCGTCTGATTGAAACGCTCGCCCGTTTCAACCGTGAACGGATCCCCGAGCGTGTCGTCCCAGCCGTCGGCACCGGGGTCTACGGGCATGGCGAGGTGACCCACGACGAGGTCACCCGGTAAACAAAAATGAAGCTGTTCGAGGCGATCGGCAAACAAACGCCCATCTTCCTGCGGTTTTCCACGGCCGACGAAGCGGCAATCGTCGCCGGTAAGGACCCTGCCCACAACCACAAGGACCTTTACGACGCCATTGAGCGGGGCGAGCATCCGGCCTGGACCTTCGAGGTGCAGGTGATGCCCGAGCAGGACGCCGCCACCTACCGGATCAACCCTTTCGATCTGACGAAGGTTTGGCTGCATGCGGATTACCCGCTGATCACCGTCGGCCGCCTCGTCCTCGATCAGGTGCCCGACAATTTCCGTGCCGAGGTCGAACAGGTTGTGTCCGATCCGGCGAATTTCGTGCCCGGGATCGGTCCTTCGCCGGACCGGATGCTGCAGGCACGACTGTTGGTCTATGGTGATGCGGCCCGTTATCCCCTCGGCATCAACCACACCCGCCTGCCGGTCGACGAGGCCAAAGGTTCGGTCGGTGGGGCCCATAACGGCGGGCGGGAC
>JACMPN010000234.1 GCA_014377495.1 Candidatus Sericytochromatia bacterium | reverse complement strand
GACGGAGGTGCACAGGGGCGGCCATGGGAGCGAGTTGCACCGCCTGAGCCAAGGCGTCGAGGGAACCGGGGGCGTCGCCGAGCGCGAACCTGGCACTGCCCAGAAAGGACCAGAGATAGGCGGCCCGCTCACCGCGACCGTCAATGTCCAGCGCCCGCGCCGCAGCCAAGGCAACGTCCTGCCAGCAGACGAGGGCAGCGCCGCCTGTCGGCAGGGTGGTCTCGACGTAAGTCATGGCCGTTTCGGCGAGAGCGGCCCAGCCCGCCGCCTCGTCGGGTGTGTGGATCGTCCGGGCCCGGGCTGCCTGCAGGGCCGTGGCAAAGATCGCTTCCGCCTTGACGAGGGCCAACGAGGCACAGAGTCGGATCTCGCCGTTCGGATCGACCAGGCCTTCCCGCAAAAACCGGATCGCCTCCGGCTTGCCGGAGAGTGCCAGGGACTCGCTGGCCGCCTGCTTTTTGCCGAACTCGCCGTAACGCACCTCGTCGACCAGTGGCTGCACGCTCAGCTCCCGCTGCAGGCCTTTCACGGCATCCCAGGGCGTCGGCAGGTGCTCATAATCCTGGTAAGCGGTAAAGGCCTGATAGGTGTCGATGAGCGTGTGGGCCCGGTTCTCCCGCCGAAAGGCCAGCCAGGTGGCGATGGGGCCGAGGACGGGCACACAGAGGCAGATGACGGCGGTCCGCAGGGCACATAGCCGGGTGGTCGGCCGCACCCAGAGCCGATAGACGAGCAGCACCCCCACCAGATGGCCCAGCACCACCCAGACCCAGGCGACTCCCAGGTGGTGGAGCACTGGCGGCACGATGGCCACGACCATGACCAACGGCGTCGGACGGACGGTCTCAGCCTGTGGGGCGGGCATCATGACGGCACCGCGCCGGGCAATGAGACCTGGGTACGCAAGCGTTGCAGCAGGCCGCCCAGACTGACGAGCGGATCGTCGTTGCCGCCATGGGCAAGGATGCTGCCGGCAGGCAGTTTTGCGTGCAGCCGGCCAGCCAGCAGCCCGGCCGGCCCGGTCGGGGTGACCGGCAGGACCACCAAAAAACTGTCCGTCGTCTGACCGTGGCCGACGATGTCGACGGTCCGGGTCGCCGCCCGCAGGATCGCCGATACAGCGGCAGCGCCTTCGGCCCAGGCCCTTTCGTCCAGAGTGGCAATCGCCGGCACCCGGATCAAAATCACGGCCAGCGGCAGCTTGTAGCGGACAGCCGTCGCCCATTCCTGTTCCAGCCGCTCCAATAGGCGCTCGGTCGGAGCGAGGCCCGTCCGGGGATCGACGCTCTGGCGGTCGACGGCGGCCTGATACGCCTCGGCGTTGGCGATGGCATGGCCCACCCAATCGGCGATAATCGCCAGCAGTGGCGGCGAGGCCACTGTCAGCTGGACGAAGGGCATCGCCTCGACGACGAGCACCCCTCGGGTGGCTTGCCCGACGACGATCGGAGCCGCCAGCAACACGCCGGAGGGGCGGCCCGGACCAGGCTGGACCCGATATACCTGGGACTCTCGCAGGACGGTGCCCAGGACCGGATCCGTGTACGGGACGAGCGTGGGCCGGTGCGGGCGTTCGCCCACGGCGCCGGCCAGCCTCAGGCCGTCGTCGTCCCGCAGATAGAGCGACACCGCCTCGGCGCCGAGAAAGCGGACCGTCAGGGCAAGCGCTGCCGGCACCAGGGCATCCGGATCCAGCACCGTCAGTGTCTTGGACGCTTCATAAAGGGCGGAGATGGATTGGGCCTGTCCGACGATGCGGCGATCCGTGGCTTCTTTGGCGATCGTCAGGGACTCGTGCCTGGCGGACAGGGCATCGTGCCGCTCCTGCAACTCACGGACGAGACTCCGGCTGTCGCTGAGGGCATGACGGTGTACGTCGCCGATGAGGCCGATGAGCGCCCCCAGGACGACATGGGCGAAGCCGGCGGCCAACCCCTGCCGATCGGCCAGCATGTGGAGGGCCGTGGCCGGCGCATGCCCGCCCGCCGTATACAGGATCAGGCCGGCAACGAGGCCGGCCGTCAGCCCGTGCCAAAAGCCAAATCGGGCGGCGATCACGGCGATGACCGGCACGTACCAGTCGATCCCGATCCAATGCCAACCGAGCCAGTGGCTCAGGCCCCAGGCGAGACCCAGGCCGATAGCCGTGTCGATCCAGCCGAGCGGTGTGCGGCGGTGACTGGTGGGTATGGAGGGACGCTGTGACACAACGAAACCGACAATCGTCTCAAGGGCGCATCGCACGATTGTAACAGCGTCGGAGCGCTAAACCGGCCGTTACACAATCGCCTGGACAGCCTCAGCCAACGCTTCCGGCTCAAACGGCTTGCTCAAGACGGCAACGGCACCCGCTCGTTTCAACGCTACCGTGTCGGACAACCCCTGTGCAGTGAAGATGATCACCGGAATCCCGGCAGTCGTCACATCGGCCTGCAAATGCTGCAGGGTCGTCAGCCCGTCCATGCCCGGCATCATCAGGTCGAGCAGGATGGCGTCGGGCAGTTCGGACTTGGCCAGGGCCAGACCCGCTTCGCCGCCACTGGCCACCAGGACGCTATGCCCCCCGAGCATGGCCAGCGTCACTTCGGCGATCCGGCGCAGGTCGTCCTCATCATCGATGATCAGGATCCTCATGTGGCCGACTCGCCCCGGGCAACCGTCTCAGGGGCATCGGTCTTGCTGTGGACGACGACCTGGCGGCGGCCGGCCCGCTTCGCTTGGTACAGGGCCTTGTCAGCCCGCTCTTTCCAGACGTCCACATCCTCGTGCGGGTCGAACATCGCCACGCCCCCGCTGAAGGTGACGTGGAACGTCGAACCGTCCGGGGCCGGGTGGGCGACGGCGGCAAAATCGCTCAAGAGCCGATTCACCAGGCGCTCCGCCTCTTCGAGACGCAGATCGTCGATGAGCAGGGCGAATTCCTCGCCACCGTAGCGGCCGATCACGTCGGACGGGCGCAGGCTCTGCCGCAGCATCGTGGCCAGCGAGACGAGGACCCGGTCACCCGTGGGATGGCCAAAGCGGTCGTTGACCGACTTGAAGTGATCCAGGTCGATCATCGCCAGGGCCGCCGACGACATCGTGTGCCGGTGCTGACGGGCGACGACGGCCTTGGCCCGCTGCCAGAAGGCGGTATGGGTGAGCAGGCGGGTCAGCCCGTCCCGATCGAGCAGACCCTTGAGCAGGGCGGCCCGCTCCAAATGGGCGGCGACGGTGGCGACGAGGATCGCCGGCGAGATGGGCTTGACGAGAAAGTCGTTGCCGCCGGCCCGCAGGGACTCAACCTTGTCCGACATCTGGGAATGGCCCGTCAGGAAGATGATCGGCAAGGTCGTGTGGCGCTCATCCTGACGCAGGTAGCGGGCCAGCGTGTAGCCGTCGAGACCGGGCAATGAGACGTCGAGCAAAACCAGATCGGGCTGGAAGGTGCTGATCGCCGCTTCGAAGGTCTGCGGGTCACGGCAGATCTGCACCTGATAGCCGGCAGACTCGAGATAGGTGCGGATGATCATCGCCTGATCCGGATCATCCTCCACCGAGAGGATGCGGGCCGTGGTCCGGACCTGACGCTCCAGCAGTTGGCCAAGGCGCTCGCCGACCACATCCCAGTCGACCGGTTTGACAAAATACCCGTCGGACCCGGAGTGGATGGCTTCCACCTTGTCGAGAAACGCGTTGCCGGCGCTGACGACCAGGATCGCCGTGCTGTGGCCGCCGGGCATCTTGCGGACGTGACGGGCCAACTCATAGCCGGATCCGTCCGTCAGGGTGACGTCCGTGATGATTCCTGCCGGCAGGCGCACCTCGACGATCGCCAGGGCATCGGCCAGATTGGCCGCCTTGACGGCGACCAGGCCTTTGTCGTGGAGCCGTTGGGTCAGGGCGTGATGGGTGTGGGGATCGCTGTCCACGATGAGGACGACGCCCGAGACATTGACCTCGTCGTGGACGGTGACGATCGTTTCAGTCCGCCGATTGGTGTCGGAGGCGATCCGTTCGCGCTCGGCCACGAGCAGGGCGAGCAGGCTGCGCCAATCCCGCAGATCAGCCTCGGACGGGGCCAGGCCGTCATCGAGGAGGCGCCGGGCCCGCTGTTCGGCCTGTCGGCTCCATGTCGTGATCGACGTGAAGCCGAACGCGCCGCCCGTCCCTGCCAAATCGTGACACTCACGCAGCAGGGCCCGCAGCACCGGTGGCTCGGCCGGCCGCATCGCCAGACTCGCCAGGGCGCGCTCGATCCGGGCCAGGCGGGCTGACAAACCGGTGATGAATTGCTCGGTGATCGCATTCAGCGAATCGTCTTGGACGTCCATGCCCCTACATTCGTTCACGGGATGCCCCCGATGCTGATGCCGAACCCGTCGTCACGACACTTGTGTCGCCGACCATTCGGTTGCTCCAAACAGTGTAATGACCGTCAAATGCCCTTTGCAAGGCAGGCGATGGTAACTCTGCCGATGCCCGGACCTGACTCAGTCAGCCATTTCCGGCGGTTCAGGCGCCTCGCCCAAGGGTTCCACCGCTTCAGCCGGGTCCGTGGCGACGGCGGCGCGCACGAAAGGCAACCTGCCGGCAGCCACCGCACCGGCCAAACGGTCCATGAGAACCTTCAGGGCCTCGTCATCGGCGGGCATCGTCCCGGCGAAGATCCCGCACGGGGTGGGACCGGGTTCATGGGGCGACGGTTCCTTGGTGATCCCGGCCATATCGACCTCGGTGAGAAAGGCCTCCCGCTCGAAGCGGTAGATCACCCAGCGATAAGGCCGGAACTCAAACGTGATGACCCGTTTGCCAAGGATGCGGAACTGGTGCTTCATCTTGCCGGCCCGGCTGTCGCCCGGTACGCCGTGCGCAGCGCAGACGGCCGTCCAATGGTCGACCCACAGGGGTAATTTCATGCAATGCCTCTTGTTGGAATGTCTGTACCGCTGCCGTACCGGCAACGGATTTTGGCAACCGCTACTACAGGTGGGTTTGGCGACCGCTCTCCAAGGAGCTTAGACGACTAGCGACAATCAGGTCGGACCGGCCGGGGCCGTATTGCCGACCAAATGCGCTCAGGCAGGCCCTGACAGCCTGATCACGGGACCGCCTTGGCACCCTTGAGATGGCGCAAATCGGCCTGTAGGGCAGCGATCAACTCGTCGACAGGGACCGGTTCGTCACTGAGTTGCAGCCAACCCTGTCGGGCGAGCCGCTGTAAGCCGGGCAATGTCCTTAGGGCCACGGTTTGGGCGCTCCCGGCGGGACCGGCCTCGGCGGCCAGCAGCTTGCGGCTGATCTGACCGGCCGTCTGGCCGCGGGCGACCAACGCCGCCACGGCCTCCCGTTGGGCGGGCAGGACGAAGCTCTCGACCTGTTCCCAGCGTTTTTTGGCGTCGTTCAGCTTTTGCCAGCTCATTCCCTTGACGGCGGCGGCGAGAAAGGCATCCCGGACGTCGGCCGGAAAACCGGCCAGGGTCACGGCGTGCTGGGGAGAGACGGCATTTTGCCGCACGGCTTCCCGACAGGACTCCGGCAGGTTAAGGAGCTTCATCCGGTTGGTGACGTAGTGATAGGGCTTGCCGATGAGCTGGGCCAATTCCTTTTGGCTGATGCTCAGGGCATCGAGGGTCTGGCGGAACCCTTCCGCCTCTTCCAACGGGGGGACGTCCAGCCGCTGGATGTTTTCCACCAGCGTGGCGATGCGGGCTTCGGGCTCGCCGAACTGGGCGACGATCGCCGGGAGCAGCTCATGGCCGTTGGCCTGGCTCGCCCGCCAGCGCCGCTCACCGGCCACCAGCTGGTAGCGGATCCCTTCGGCAGTCGGCACCGCCAGCGGCCGGACCAGGATGGGTTGCAGCACCCCGTGCCGGCCCACGGACTCGCACAACTCCTGGAACCCCGGATCATCGGCGATGGTGGCCGGATCGATGCGGCGGG
>JACMPN010000233.1 GCA_014377495.1 Candidatus Sericytochromatia bacterium | reverse complement strand
CGTCCATCACGGACATGCTCCCGGAACTGACGATCGCCCAGAAGACGTTCACCTCCAACTCCAAGGTGGTCAACGTCGGCAACTCGATCGTGGACGACCTCAACGGCCTCATCCGGTAATTAACCTTCTTGCACATGCCGCGAAGCACCCGCTTCGCGGCATGTGGCGTTTATGGGACACTGGCGATGCCCATGTCCGGCCATTTGCAGTGCTGCACCACACCCGAAAGGATCTCCGGCGATCCCGCCGATCATGTTGACTGTCATTTTTTCGCTCACACCCTTGGAGGGCAATCTGGCCACCGAGGCCGCCATTGCGTCGGTCCTTGTGGCACAGGGTGAACAGGTCTTGGCCGTCGTCTGCGAGGGATCTCGGGACCGCTGCATCGTGGACAACTTCCTGCCTGCCGACCTAGACCGCACCGTGGCGTGCCGAGAGTGCTCCGGCGATTCCCGCAGACACCACAGGTTGTCACCCACGGTCCAGGTCGAATTCGACACCCTCGTCGATCACGCTCAGCGGGATGCGGCACTCGTCGACATCGATGCCCTGTCGGATGAGGCGCTGTATGCCTATTCCTATGACGGTATGCCCTTCGGCGAGTGGCTCATCGATGGCCTGCGCCTCGCCTACTTTGGCGAAAACTGGCAGCAACTGAACAACCTCGCTGAGATCTGCCGTAAAACGCTGCAGTCGATGGTGGTCACCGCCCTGGCCGCTGAAGAGGTGATCCGGCGCTATCAGCCCCAGACTTTTCTCATCCTGAACGGGATAATCCCCTGTGAGCATGTCGCCTGGGTCATCGGCCAACGGAGCGGGATCCACAGCGTGTTGTACGAAGGGGGACAGCGCCCAGGGACGATCCACCTCAACGAGACGTCCCCAGCCTGCTACTACGATGTCAGCGAAGCTTGGGCCAAGTGGCGCAACGTCCCGCTGACCCAGGCCGAAAGTTGCGAAATGGATCATTTTATGATCCGCCGCATGTATCAGGCGGAAGGTGGGTACGTCTACTCGCCATCTGCGACCGGCAGCGGGGCTGCGACCCGCCAGCGCCTAGACCTGCCCCCAGACCTGCCGTTGCTCGTCGCCTATACCAACTGTTCTGCCGACACGAGTGTTTTTGCCGCCAATACCGTCTTTCCGCAACAAATCGAGTGGATTGGCGCCTGTATCAGCTATGCCGCGGCCCATCCTGAGATCGGTCTGGTCATCCGCATCCATCCCGTGGAGGCGACCACGGCCTCCTATCGGGAAGGCAAGGTCGTCAGCGTGCGAGACAAGATCGCCGACGGCATCACGGAACGTTGGCCCCAGTTGCCGGCCAACGTCCGGGTCGTCGGCCCGACCGACAGCATCAGCTCCTATGACCTGATGCTCATGGCCCGCGTCGTCCTCGCCTATGTGAGCACGGTGGGCATCGAGGCGGCCGCCCTCGGTCGACCAGTGATCAACGCCGGCCGGTATCACTACACGGACAAGGGCTTTACGTACGCACCGGCAACGCCCGAGGCCTTTACAGAATTGCTCGACGACCTGATCGCCGATCCCCGGCTGCCGCCACAGGCTGTCGAGTTGGCTCGGCGGTATTTTCACCTCTGGATGTACCGTAGCATGCTCCCGATGCCCAACCTCGATGTCGATCCGCAGTCCCAGGCGACCAAGCTGCGCATCCGGCCGTCGACCGACCAAGCCCGGGGTCGGCATGTCCCATACGACCACCTCGTCAGCTACATGCGCCACGAACGGCCTTTCATCGATGCGCCGGCCCCCTGGCGCCTGCGGGACGATGCCGAGCCGCGGCCGTTGCGGTTCCCCGCTGTCCGGTCGCTGCTTTGCGCCCCGGAGTGGAATCGCCTGGCCGATTTCGCCCGGACCCTGCTGCAGCTACTCGGGGATCAGCCCCGCCCGGTCTTGGTCAGCGTCCTGTCGGGCACCCTGTCGCCGGATGAGGCAGGACAGCGGCTCGTCGACGCCCTGATCCAACTGGCGCCACCGGAACGCTGGCCCGACCTCGAGGCGATCCCCGGCAATCTGGGCCCGCAGGAACTCGGCCGGCTGCTCACCGGCGCCGAGGCCCTCCTGTGCAGCCGTCGGCTTCCCTACGACGATCCCCTCCTGGCCATGGCTGCGCACGGCGGTCTGCCAGTGGTAACCTTGGATGACTCCGCTGCCGTGCGCAGCTTGGCCAATCGCCTGCAGGCAGCGATTCCCCCCGCCGCCCAGCCGGCCTGATCCCCCAACGAGGACGCCCATGCCCGGAAAACTCAGTGTCTGTATGATCGTCCGCGACGAGGCGGATGTCCTGCCGCGTTGCCTGGCCAGTGTCGCTGGGTTCGCCGATGAGATTATTGCGGTCGATACCGGTTCGACGGACGGTTCACAGGAAATCCTCCGGGCCGCCGGGGCCCAGGTCTTTGAGATCCCCTGGCCCAACGACTTCGGTGAAGCCAGGACCGCAGCATTGCGCTATGCCACGGGTGACTGGGTCCTGTTTATCGACGCCGACGAAGCAGTCGATGAGGCCCGGGCCAAAAACGTCCGGCTCCTCATGGTAGACATTCCACAGCCGGTGAGTTTCGAGGTGCCGATCCTCAGCTACATGGACGAGGACGAGTCGGGGGAGACGGCGTTGAGCTGGATGCCACGCCTGTTCAACCAGCCGCAACAACATTTCTTCTACGGCCGCCTGCACGAGCAGTTGATCGGCTCGAAGCCGGTCCGGCTCGATCCGACCGTGCTCCGTCTGTACCACTGGGGCTACCAGAAGAGCCGTGTCGATGCCAAAGGCAAGGAAGAGCGCAACATCGCCTTGCTGACAACCGAAGCGGGGGAGCATGACGGTGATAGCCTGCGGGTCGAACTGTATCTGGCCGCCGGTGCCAACGACCCGCACGAGATCCTGACCCACGCCCGGGCGGCCCTGGCACTCATCCCGCCCGAGCTCACGGCACCGGCGCCGATCGTCACCGTCTGCACCCTGATCATCCGGGGCCACATCCGGCTGGCGCAATGGACCGAAGCCACGTCGCAGGCCGAGGCGCTCCTGGTGCGTTTCCCCATGCTGGAAAACGAAGCCCAGTACTGGCACCTGGTGGGCGAGGCACACCGGGGACAGGACGACTTTACCGGGGCTGAGCAAGCCTACCGGCGGGCCGTCGACCTCGTCTCGGAAAACCGGGTCCTGCAGTCGTTCTGGAACGAGATCGTCCCTGCCAACGCCAGCTTGGCCCTCGCCGGCCTACTCGCTCGACGTGGGGCCCAGGCGGAGGCCCAGCAGGTGCTGGAAGCCGCACTGGCCAGGCCGGGACTCGGCCGGGATACCCGGGCCCGTTTGCAGGGTGCCCTGTCCAGCACGTTCGCCGGGACCAATATGCTCGAATCCGCTTGGGATG
>JACMPN010000232.1 GCA_014377495.1 Candidatus Sericytochromatia bacterium | reverse complement strand
ATCCTGCGGCGGGAGCTGCGGGAGGACCCGCGCCTGGCGTCGCGCTTCTCCGGCTCGGAGGAACTGAACCTGGAAGGCCACATCATCCCGTTGGGCCTCCGCCAGGGCGCCCTGCAGCGGGGCCGGACCCTGCTGGTCGGCGATGCCGCCGGCGTGGCGAACCCGATCACGGGCGAGGGCGTCTCCTACGGGATGGCCACCGGGCTGGCCGCCGCCCAAGCCGTGGACAAGGCCATCGCCCAAAAATCGACTGCCCCGCTGCAGGGCTACGATGCCCTGACGAAGCACGAGTTGGCCCGCAAGTTCCGTAAAATGGAATATGCCAACAGTTTCCTGAAACACCCCGAATTCACGAACTACTTCTTCAAACTGGCCCTACGCAAACCTGAGGTGAAAGCACGCATGCAAAGTTTCCTTCGCTCGCCCCGCCAACGCGGACCCCGCACCGGCCTTCTGGACATGGCCAAATGGGTGTTGTTGCCATGAGCAACCATTCCGGATTCGTCGCCATCGTCGGGCGACCCAACGTCGGCAAGTCCACCCTGCTCAACCACGTCCTGGGCGACAAGATCGCCATCGTCTCCTCCAAGCCGCAGACCACCCGCCGGCGGATGAAGGGCATCCACACGACCGAGGCCGGCCAGATCGTTTTCGTCGACACGCCCGGCATCCACAAGCCCCATCATCTGTTGGGCGAGCAACTCGTCGAGCATGCCAAACGGGCCATCGGCGAAGTGGACCTCGTCTGGGTCCTCGTCGACGGCACGGTCGCACCCGGCAAGGGTGACCAGTTCGTCGCCAACCTGGTCAAGGAGTCCGGGCATCCGGCCTACCTGGTGATCAACAAGCTGGACATGGTCAAGGGCGAGGAGCGGAACCGGTTCCTGACCACCTACACCGCCTTGAACGATTGGGCCGGCGTTTACGCCATCTCGGCCCGACACGGCGACGGTGTGCCCGAGTTGCTCGCCGCCACGACGGCTGCCCTGCCCGAAGGACCGCACTACTACCCCGACGATGAGCTGACGGATCAATCCTTGCGGCAGATCGCCGGTGAGCTGGTCCGGGAGCAGATTTTCCGCCAGACCGGCGAAGAGGTGCCCCATTCGGCCGCCGTCCTGATCGAGGACTTCAAAGAGCGCGAAGGCCAGGACATGACCTACATCATGGCCCGGATCATCGTCGAGCGCGACAGCCAGAAGGCCATCGTCATCGGCAAGGGTGGCGCCAAGCTGAAGGCCATTGGCGCTGAAGCCCGGGAAAGCATCGCCAAGCTGATGGGGACCCGAGTGTTCCCGTACCTCGTTGTGGACGTCATCCCCAACTGTTGGGACGAGAAAAATTCCCTGCGGGAGTTCGGCAACCTCGTCGAGTAAGGAGCCGGTTGCTTCGTCGCCCAGACAGCATCGTGGCGTCCCAGTCATGCCCTCGCACGGGACGGTCAGGACGCCACGATGCTGTCGAAGCGCAGTGGCGCTAGTCTGCTGCCGCCGGAACAGTCTGCAGGAAGAACTGGAAGACGGTGCCCGTCCCGGCCTGGCTTTCGACGCTGACCCGGCCGCCATGGGCCCGGATGATCCCGTTGACGACGGCCAGGCCTAGACCCATCCCCTGCAGGTGCCCCGGTGGGGGCTGCCAGTACGGGTCGAACAGGTCGTTCTGCTGCTCATCGGCGATCGGTTTCCCCTGATCGCAGATGGCGACCCGGACCAATCCGGCGGAGGCAGGTTCGACGATCAGGACCAGCGCACTTCCGGTCGGGGCCCGTTTCGCCGTAAAGCTGAGCAGCGTCATCAGCACCTGCTGGATGCGCCGCCGATCGCAGAGGACGCCGGGCAACGAGGCCGGGCACCGCACCTCGAAGATCAGTTCCCGGGTTTCCAGGGTGAGTAGGATCGCTTCCGTGGCATCCCTGACGACCTGCGCCAGATCCTCGGCCACCAGGGTCACGTCGAGGGTGCCGTGCTTCAGGCTGGACAGGTCCACCATGTTGTCGATCAGGGCGCAGATGCGCTCGCTGGCATGCATGATGCTGCCGATCCGCTTGGTTTCCTTGGGCGAGCCGGACTCGAGCATGTAGGCGTTCATCTGGATGACGCTGAGCGGGTTCTTCAGATCGTGGGCCATGACGGAAATCAGGTATTCCTGGCCCAGCACCGCATGTTCGCTGTCGGAATAGAGGCGCGCCCGCTCTAGGGCCGTCGCCCCCTGGGCCGTCAGGGTGCCGAAAAAGTCCCGGTCGGTGTCCGCAAACGTCTGCGGCTCGTCGTACCCTACGGCCAGCACCCCGACGATCCGGTCATCGACGATGAGTGGGGCAGCGGCCATCGCCTCGCAGCCGGAGGCGGCGATCAGTCCCGCCATTTCCGGATAGGCGGCAAACAGGTAAGCCCGGTCTTCCAGAAAGATCGCCTCCCCGCTGTCGGTGGCATCACCCAGCGGCGACGGGACTTCCGGCGAAAGATGCCAGGTGACGGACAACGCCGTATCGGCCCTTTCCGTGCTTTGAAATAGCGGCAGCCGCATCCCGTCGGGCTGCACCCGGCCGACCCAGCAGAACGCTGCCCGCAATGCCTCCCGCACCTCACGTCCAAAGGCGACACACACGTCGTCCGCCGTCGTTGCCTGGGCCAACGACTCGGAGACCGTCTGCAGCCGACGCAGGCGGTCGGCCGAGCGCTCGGCGTGCTCGCGAGCCTGCTGGGCCACTTCGTACAAGCGGGTGTTGTTGGTGGGCCTCCGCAACCGCCCCCCCCCCCCCCT
>JACMPN010000231.1 GCA_014377495.1 Candidatus Sericytochromatia bacterium | reverse complement strand
GCCGTCAACCCATTCCTTAAGTCTATTTTAGACATCCGCCCAAGAAGGTTACCCTCATTACACCCTAGCGACATCGACAGCGGCTAAACCGCAGCAGTGCCTCGTTCCAGCGAGTCATCTGCAGCCATCGCATCCCGACTTTCATAGATGTTCATCGGCAGGAGCGCATCGCGTGCGTGCGCCTGGGTTCATATAAGGGGAACTGCCGCTCGGCCTGATGTGCATTGGCGACTGCGCCTCAGGCCACTGATCAGGGGGCCTACGTCCTGGAAACGAGTTCCGCAAAGGCCGACACAGGTCATCGCGCCGACAGGTTAACCGCTCCAATTTGAATTTCGTCCACTCCGGCAACACGACGTCATTACCCCAGCAAATACTCGCACCGGGTCGGACGACAGCAAATACGGTAATCAATGTCGGACGGGTCGCCATTGCCCCAGCGATGCCCTGAGGCGTTTGCCCAGGCGCCGACCGCACCTTTTAGGCGGCGACACGCCTTCCCCTGCGGATTGACAGGGCCACCAGCGCCGTGTAGCTTATAGCAATACTATTGCAATTTGCCCAAGTACACGGGGCGACACGATTTGGCAATCATTGTGCATCACGTCTTCCCCCACCTCTGGCAAGCCACAACCGTTCCCTGGCCGCTGGGCCGGTTGCTGCCTGGGATCCTACTCGGCTTTTGCCTGAGCGCTACGGCATTGACCGCCCGGGCTCACAACCACCACGACGATAACCACTTATATCAGGCCTCTGTCAGTGACACTGACACTAAGCCAGTCTCCGGACAGGACCTGGAAGACATTGGCAGCCTCTTTCCCGGTCAGTCGGATGCCGCCGGCTCAGCCCAGCCCGCACCCGCAGCCTCCAGCGATCCAAACGCACAGGGGTTGAACGTTACTCGGTTCTTCCAGTCGATGAACCCTGACATGTCCTTCATCATGGATTCGGCTGTTGCCGGCTTTTCATCGGACACGCCCCTGCAACTGGGCGCCCATGATCCCCGGGCCAATGGGTTCAACTTTCAGCAGCTCGAGCTCAGTCTCGGCTCGGCCGTCGATCCCTACTTCCGGTTTGACAGCAATATCGTCTTCAGTCCATTTGGTGTCGAAATCGAAGAGGCCTATGCAACGACGACGGCCCTTCCCGAAAACCTGCAATTGCGGGCCGGGCAATTCCTCACCCGCTTTGGCCGCCTCAACGCCACCCATCCCCATGCCTGGGACTTTGCCGACCAACCCCTGGTGAACGGCAAGTTCTTCGGGGGTGAAGGCAACCGGGGCCTGGGCACCGAAGTGTCCTGGCTCTCCCCATTGCCGTGGTACCTGGAACTGGCGGGATCACTGACCGATGCGACCGGTGCAGCCACAGCCCGCAGCTTCTACGGCAGCCAAAACCTGGGCGTGAATGGCGTCGGTGACCTGGAACTCTGCACGCTGATCAAACAGTTTTTCCCTTTAAGTGAAGATCTGTCCGTCGCTTGGGGCATGTCCGGCGCCTTTGGCCCGAACCCGACCGGCCGCAGCAACCGCAGTGAAATCTACGGGACCGACCTGTACATCAAATACCGGCCCATCTCCGGTGAGAACGTCTCGATCGTCTCCCTGACCACCGAAGCCATGGTGCGTCGTCGTCAGGTACCGGGCAACGTCCTGGTGGATGCAGGTGGCTACACCAGCCTGTTCTGGCAATTTGCCCTCGGCTGGGCCGCAGCTGCCCGCTATGAAGTCGTGTCGGGAACAAACAACGATTACATCGATCCTGAATGGATAGGAAACCGCCAGCGGGCCTCCGCCAATGTCACCTGGTGGCCAACCGAGTTTTCCCGGATCCGGCTCCAGGCCAATGCGGATTTTCCGACTTGGCGTGCCGAGCCGATCTATGGAGTCTTTCTGGCGTTCGAGGTGGTGACCGGCGCTCACGGGGCCCACAAATTCTAAGCATTAGCGGAAGAGGAATCATGAAACGCCAACTCCTAGTCAGCCTGGTCGCCGTCATGGCGGCACTCGTCGCCGCACCCGCACCGGCTGTCGCCATCGGCGCCAAGATCAATGTGGTGACCACATTGCCCGCTCTGGCCAGCATCGTCACCACCGTCGGCGGCGAGTCCGTATCCGTGACCTCCCTGGCTTACCCGAATCAGGATCCTCATTTCGTCGATGCCCGGCCGAACCTGATCCTGCCGCTGAACCGGGCTGACCTGCTGGTCATCAATGGCCTGGATCTGGAGACCGGGTGGCTGCCCGTGCTCCGGACCGGGGCCCGCAACGCCAATATCCAGATGGGCACCCTCGGCTTCCTCGACGCCTCGACCCTTGTCCCGCTGAAGGGGGTCCCGCTGCAGAAGATCGACCGCAGCATGGGCGACCTGCATGCCGGCGGCAATCCGCACTTTCTCACAGACCCGCGCAACGGCGCCCGGATCGCCACCGGCATCGCCGCCCGACTCAGCCAACTCCTGCCCCGGCAGGCTGCCGCTTTTAAGGCCCGGGCAGCTACCTTCGCCATAGACGCCAATGCCCTTGGCGCCAAGGAAGCTAAACGGTTTGCCTCACTGCCGGCGGCAAAACGCCAAGTCGTCGGGTACCACCAATCCTGGATTTACCTAAATGACTGGCTCAGCCTCAACCAGATCGGCATGATCGAACCCAAGCCCGGTGTCCCGCCGACCCCACAGCACGTCGCCGCTCTGCTCGGGCAGATTCGGGACCAAAAGGTCACAGCCATCCTCCAGGAAACGTATTACCCCTCCCGGTTTGGCCAACTACTCGCTGAAAAAACCCACATCGCCTTCGTCCTGCTCCCGGGTGGTCCCAACTTCAATCAGGGAGAAACCTACCTGGGCTATCTCACGGGATTGACCAGCAAAATCCACGACGCCCTCATGGGCAAGAAGCCCTAACATGCGGAACTTCCCTCTGTTGGCCTTGGCGCTGGTGGTGACGGGTTGCACCCTCACACCCGGGACAGGCTTTGCGACCCTGGCTACCAGTCCCCTGACGTTGAGCTTCGCGCCAGCGACCGGTCGTCTCGACGAGCAGGGACGGTTGAAAACCGATACCGGCTATCGCCTCACCCTCGAGACACTCAAGCTGACTGTTGACAGTCTGGTACTGCAGAACAGCAGTTCAAAACCAGGTGCCGGTGGGACCGCCACCGCATTCGATCCGGCCAAACCGCCGACCGGCTATACGTTATGCCACGGCGGCCACTGCCACCGGCTGGACGGCGCCCTGATCGACTATGCGGATATCCAGGCGGATCTGGCCAGCGGCGGCGGTGGCGGCGGGACCACCGTTCAGGATGTCCTGACGATGCCGCTGAATCGGACCCTGAATCTGGCGTTACCCTCCAGCCAACTGCGCCTGGACCTCTGCCCGACTGGCTGCTCGCTCGATCAGGGGACATGGAGTCAGGCCAAACTGACCTTCGGCATGTTTGAAGCCAGCGGCACCGTCGCTGACGGTTCCCTGGAACAGCGTCTCGGCCCCGACAACCGCCGGACCTGGCACCTGAAATGGACGCCCCCGGCGATGATCAAACGTCTCGCACAGTCGATTTCTCGCAAGTCGCCACCGGTGCTGACTCTCAACGGTCAGGTGACGATCAGTGACCAATTGTTCGACCAACTTGATTGGGAGGCGATCACCAAAGACTCGCCCACGCTTGATCTGGCCAGCCAAACTGCCGTCCTGACCCAGATCACCAAAAACTTCGCCGAGAG
>JACMPN010000230.1 GCA_014377495.1 Candidatus Sericytochromatia bacterium | reverse complement strand
GCAGGAGGCACCCCAGCCTTAGGGTTAATTTGCCTCGGAGCGGCTCTTGTTGCCGCTCTTGGGGTCTTTTATACTGCGATCCGATCTCCGGGTTATCATTGCCCCGTGCTGTTACGGGCAGGCCTGATCGATCATCGCGATGACGCCGCAATATGGCAGTCCACTCACCACTTCGGAGGTTCCCCATGCAATTTCGTAGTCTGACGAACGCCCTGTGTGCGCTCGTCTTCATCGCCGCACTGACAACCCCGGTTTTGGCGGCAGGCCCTGCCGCCCAGGCGTCGGCCAAGCCTCCCCAGGCCAAGGGTGCACCGTTGACGGTCAAAAATCTGCCCGGCAAAGCGCAGGGCTACAGGGTCAACATCAACAAAGCCGACGAGCACGAGTTGCAACTGCTCCCCTATGTGGGCCCACAGGTGGCCAAGCGGATCATTGCGGCCCGGCCATTCAAGTCGGTGGAAGATCTGCTGAAAGTAAAAGGCATTGCAACGATTTACATGTCATCGATCCGTCCGCACGTCAAACTCTGAACTGCCCGGATCCAAGGATGCATCGCCGGGGGCCCAGTGGTCCCCGGTTTCGACGTTTTGACGTTTTTCGTGAGCCAATGCGGTCTCACACAGTTAAAGGAGTTACTCTATGAGGCGCCGAGCGGTGCGATTGGCCGGACTCACCCTGGGCATACTGGGTCTCTTTCAGGTGACCGGTTGTCAGGATGCCACCCAAGTCGAGTGGTGGATCAGTGTACCGCCGGCAGCTGAAACTGTGTTCCGGACGAAGGTGGAAGCGTTTAACAAGGCTCACCCGGGTCAGGTCGTGACGTTGCTGAACGTGCCTGCAGGTCAGGTGCCCGACCAGTTGCAAACGCGCCTGGCCAAAGGCCAGGCGCCGACGTTCGTCACCCTGTCGCACCACCAGATCGGGGACTTTCCGCCGGACACCTTTGGATCATGGGGCAGTAAAGTGGCACCGGCCATTCGACAGGACATCTTCGGGGCCCTGTGGGATCATCCCGCCGGCTCCGACAGCGCCTGGTGCATTCCCCTGTGGATGCAGCATCACTTTACGGCCGACAACACCACCATGCTGGAAAAGGGTGGCGTGATCCGCATCCCGGTGAGTCTGGGCGAAATTGTGTCACAGGGCAAATTGTTCCAGGCGACCACGGGCCATCAATTGTGGATGCCACCGTTTGGCGATCCCGATTACGCCATGAGCGTCTTCGATCAGCAGGGCGTGGCCCTGGTCAATCGGAAAATGGAACCACAATTTCACTCTGGTGCGGCTGTGCAAGCCTTGGGTTGGTGGGTGCAGCAGTTTGCTGATGGGGTATTCCCCAAGGAAAGTCTGGATCTGACAACGTCACAGGCCGTTGCCCGATTCCAGGCAGGTGACGTTGCCATGGTTTCCGTACTCCCGAAAGATATTTTGACTTTGAAGGATTCCACCCACCTCAAATTGCGCAACCTGGGGGCTTCTCGAGATATTTCCGGCGAATCCGAATCCGTGCGGTCCATCGTGTATGGCCTCTATCATCCGCAGAAAGCGCCGCTTGGCATGGTTGGGCAAAACCTGGTGGCGTTCCTGCAACAGCCAAAGGTGAACCTCGATATCGCGGATGCGATGAACAGTCTGCCTGTGAATGGCAAAACCTTTGCTGCGGGCGACTTTGGTGCAGCGGCGGGCGGCGATGTGTTGTTTGCTTTCAACCGTGTCGGCGCTGCCTTTGTGGATAAGACGACGACAACGGTCGGTGGCTTGCGGCAGCGGGCGCTCATCGCCAAGGCGGTTCGGTCTGCGTTTCTGGCGGCCTGCCGGGATGGCAAGCCTGCCGACGTGGCGTTGACGGAGGCGGCCGCCATGTACACCCGAGAAGCGGCACCGCTCAAGGGAGCCAACCCCTAGGCTGGCGATCCGGCACTGAGAACCTGTCTCACCGCATGCGTAACGTCAGCTACTCGCCGGGATTGGAACGGTCAATGCGCAGGACCTATTGGGCCATTGATGGGTACTGGGCTGGCGGCAGTCGGGTTGGAAAATCTGTAGGGCGGATTTGGAACTCTATCTAAGTTTTGAAGGGGTTGGAGAAAAGCGATGACACAGGAACGCATTGTCGAAGGTGAAACGCTGACGCCGGAGGCTGTTGAAGCCTTGGTTACGGGTGGTCAGCGGGCACTATCGGCCGCCCGTCCGGAAGCCGCTGCAGTTTGTTTTGAGCGCGTCCTGGGCGCTCAGCCGCAGCGAGCGGATATCTGGGCCTTGTACGGAGAGACCCTGACGGCGTTGGCTCGTTTCGAGGATGCGATCCAGAGTTTCTGCCGGTCGCTCGTCCTGCAACCGGGCAATGCTGCCGGCCACAACAATCTTGGCACCCTCCTAGTGGCCCGGTGGCGTGACGAAGAGGCTGTGGCGAGTTTTCGGCGGGCGTTGCAGTTGGAACCGGACTATATCCCGGCGCTGATTAATTTGGGGCAGTGTCAGGTGCGTTTGGGGCAACCGGCTGAGGCCCTTGAACCTTTGGCCAGGGCAAGCAATGGCGATCCTCAAAGTGCCGCTGCTGCCCATTGGTTGGGAACCGCATTGCTTTGCCTGGGTGAGGGTGAACAGGCGATCCCGCATTTGCAACGGGCGACCACCTTGGATCCGAAGCTCGTGGATGCATGGACCAATCTTGGCACCGTTTTGGCGGAGCAAAATCAGCCGGAGGAAGCGGAAATTTGTTTCGTGCGCAGCCTGGCTTTGCACGAGGACATCGACGTCAGGGACCGTCTGTCCAAACTTTTGCCGCACAGTGCCGACGCCGCCGCCTCAATGTAGCGCCGGAGATATGGGTCATCGGGCATGCGTTTCTACTCTGGTCATTCCGTAAGTCTTTCCTGGTCGTCGGGTGGGGCGTCAGGGCGCTCCGGTTCCGGTATGTTGGGCTGACCAAATCAGTACGAACACAGGGACGAGACTTTAGGCCCAGCGTGAGTTCGTATGGCGTTGGGTGCTCAGTCCCACTGCAGCGAGATCGAGCCATCCCTGTTGACCACGACCTTGCCTTTGGGGGGCCCTCCGACCACGGACAACCGGGATGGTGGGGCAATCAGAGAGTTGTTCATCTGAAATGTACTTTCCCCGGCCTCGACTGTAATTGATTGTTACGTTGGCTCTCACGCTATATTGGCACAGAGGGGCCCGGTCCCCAGTCGGCACCGCTCGTTGCGAGCGTCCATTGTCGGACGTCGACGGTCTTTGCTTTTTTTGCGTGTGCCGCCGCATGTTTCGATATATGGTCGCCTCTGGACTACGGACCCGGTCCTTGTTACTTTTCAGTGTGTAAGCGACGGTAAGCAAGCTGCGGCAATTTCGCAACCGTCTGGACGGTGCCGGATTTCGGCCCTGGCATCCGCCCTGAACGCACCCTAGTGTTGAACGAGTTTCCTGTTCTGAGACAGGACGGTCATGGGGCTGGATGCCTCCTGATCGCTGCTCAGCACCGGGTTTGGTACTTCGACACTTCATGAAGGAGATCTAATTAGAGATGGCGATGACGAAATTTGCCGTTGCGGCGGCCACGGTCGCAGCAACCCTGTCGATGGTATCCATCGCCGGCTGCACAGCGAACGTGACCGCAGTGGTTCCGGGCAGTACTGTTCCCTCCAATGCTCCGTCCTCGTCGACGAGCGCCACCCCGAGTGCCACCCCGACGACAGCGGTATCGGCTGGCACGACGGTCGGAGCCTCCGCCACGCCGGCTCCCACGGGCATCCCCAGCACGCCTGACACTTCCAGCCGGGCGACCGTCCAGGGCGTCATCTACGACGACCTTGGAACCCGCCTGGACGGAGCCACCGTTACCGGCAAGCTGCTCGGCGCCGGCACCTTCGACAACGGGTCGGACACGCTTTCCATGACCACCCAGATCGGGTCCTATGCCCTGAACGGTGCCCCGACCGGCTCGACCATCCTGGTCACCGCTTCCAAGGCCGGCTTCACCAAGCGGCAGCAAACGATCGTGCCTCTGGCCAACCTGCAGGGCAACACGACGATCAACAATGTCACCTTTGGCGGTGGCACCGACCGGGTCTTCCCCCTCTCCGACAAGCCGGAAGTCGTCAGCTTTACGCCCAGTCAGGACGCCACCGGGGTTTCGGCGGCCACGACCTTCACCCTGAACTTCAACGAGCCGGTGAACACGGCTGATGTCGACACCCGGTTCGCCCTATACGTGGCCGGGCCGATCCCCGGCGCCGTCGTCGGCGTCACCCCGACCAACACGGCCAACAACAGCTACCAGCTGAGCGTCTCCAACACCAAGCTGAACTACACCTACGACCCGAACCGGGACAACGGGGCGACGACCAGCACGGCGACCTACGTCCGCAATGGCAATGCGCCCATTTACGACAGTGCCAGCTTCACTTCCGTCTGGAGCAACAACAACCAGACCGTCACCTTCAAGTTCCGCACGGGCGTCAAGCTCCCGACCGACAAGGACAGCAGCAAGCTGCCCCAGTACGCTGTCTCTTTCAAGGATGGTTCGATCCGGGATGCCGCCGGCACGGGACGGTCCGGCTCCTGGTTCCGGATCAGCCCGGCGCAGATTGGCCGGGTCGGCTTCAAGTTCACCGTGGCGGCTGACACGACGGCACCGACAGTGACGTCGATCGGCGCTACGAATGCTGACGTGACAGTCGGTTCCACGACGGGCGACAGGATCAAGGTGACCTACTCCGAGATGATGGCCCTGTATCCCGGCAACATGGGTGGGGCGCAGATCCCGGCGGCGGCCGACACCGGCCGGTTTGATCTGGGCACGGGCTATATGTACTATGTCAGCCCGGCCGGCACCACTAAGTACCCCGGCGCCCTCGGTATCATTGCGGGTGTCGGCACGGATGCAGCGCCCGGCGTCTGGCAGACTACCTTCTCCAACTTCGTCGCCAACGGCTTGGCCAACTGCGACTTGGGTGGCACGCCGGCCTTTGCCAAGGCCTCCAGTGGTGATGCCACCCGGACGATCGTCGAACTGACGCCTCGTACGGGCGTGGTTACGGTCAGCGGTACGCCGAACGCTTCGCAGGGCTTTGCGCCGGGTTCCAACGTCTGGGTCAACACCAAATCGATCGTCACCGATCCTGCGGGCAACACGGTCAATACGGCGAATAACGTCAACATCCGCAGCGGGATCGCCCAGTAGCACCTGGACGTTACCAGCGCCCTTAGGGCCCCACTGATGCAAGTCGGTGGGGCCCTTTGTGTTGCTCGGGTCTTTCCCTGTGCTGCTGCTCCCCGTATGGCCTGCGATGAGATGCCGCCTCTCGGGCGACCACCCGTAAGTCCGTCACTTTTCTGCCAGCGGTTAACGTAGAGCGTAGGCAAGCCGTCAGTTTGCACTGTATGACCGGCCACTACAAGGATAGCGGCATGCAAAAAACTGCCGGGACGGCGACAGTGTTGTCGTCATCCCGGCGGTGCGGTACTCGATGTTTAGACCTTGCGGAGGATATCGTCCGTCCCGTTCGTCCCCTTCGTGGTGAAGAAGAGCATCCCGGCGGCGTTGACAGCGACATTGGACGGTGACACCAGGGCCTGGGCCGTCGCCAGACCAGCGCCAATGGTGTCCATCCCGGTGCCGGCCGCACCGGTGCCGGCGACCCGGAAGTTCGTCGTGCCGTCGCCGGCGTGCCAGAGGAACACGGAGGACGTGGACTGGCCGTCGGTAAAGTAGACGTTACCGCTCCGATCGACCGCCAGGCTGGTCGGTTCGGCGGCCGTGGTCACCGGGGCAGACACAGCGGCGTAGGTGACCTGATCGACATTACGCTGGGATCGTTTGACGCTCGAGACACCCGTCAGCGTGAAGAAGACGTCCTGGAACGCATCGGTGGCCAATGCGGTCACGGCACCACCAGTCGACGAGACCACCGTGGCAGCCGTTCCCCAGGTACTTCCGCTGCGGATTGCCTTCAGCACCATGTGATCGCCAGCATTCGTCGTATCGGCGTAGTAGAGGTTCCCGGCTTCGTCGACGGCGATCTGTCCGACGTTCGACGCCGTCACGGCGTTCGAGGTGGCGTAGGACGCCGTGGCATCGGCCTTCATGATGTCGTTGCCAGTGGTGTAGTAGACATTGCCACTTGCGTCGACGCACATCGAGGTCACCGTGCCAGGTGCCGAGACGATGGCGGTCTGGGCATACGAAGCACCGGCGTCGGCCTTGATAATGTCTGTGCCGTTGAAGAAGTACACGTTGCCGGACGTGTCGGCGTAATTACCGTTGGAATTGGCCACAGCTGTGGTCGGATAGGAAGTGACGGCCGTAGCCGCCAGAGTCGTCCCAGCGAACGCTGCATTGACCGTCCCGGCACCGTTGGAGGCCCCGGCAAACGGCCGGGCCGGCGTGGCCTGGTTCGCATTGGCGGCGAACATCCACAGTTCGTGAGTGGCGCCGGTATGCGCCCCTTCCTGGACGGCAGTGAAGCTCAGGCCCGTGGTCGGCTGCGAGGCCGTGGCCTTGGTGGCGATCTGGCCGGACGCATTGTTCACGAGACCGAGGCCATAGCCGGTGGACGTCAGCATCGAATTGTCGGTGATCGTGCCGGTCGCCGCACCGGTGCCGACCGTGCCGGCCGTCAGCGTCAAGGCCACAGTCAAGGCAGTACCCGAACTGTAGGTGGCAACGCCGCTGGCGAGGTCGACCGTGTTGGAAGACTGCACGGCACCACCCTGGGAAATCGAGGTGGGGCCGGCGTCAAAGGCTTGGACTTTGACGTAGTAGCCCGTGCCTTCCGGCATGCCAGTCAGCGTGACCGTTGTGGCCGGCGCCGTGATGGTCATCGGGTTGGTGAAGCCGCCGCCGGAGGGCACCATGACGTTCGCGTTGTCGTACAGGGTCACCGTGTAGGTGGCCACATCGGCGAGGGTCTTGGCCAGAGCCTTGACCTGCATGCCGCTGGTCGCAACCGGCTGGATGCGGATGGTGATCGGGGCGCCGACCCGGGACGAGGTCGCCGTCGTGCCCGTGCGCAACGTATTGGGCTGCAGCATGGCCGGTTGGCAGGCAGCCAGATTCAGTGACAGCATCGCCGTCAGGATCAGGGGATATTTTCTCATCGTCAGAAAGCCTCTCATGAATGCTGTGATCGGTAACAAAGGGCGTCGGGCCGTGCGCTACAGAGTGGCGCCGGAAGCGGCCTGCGCGCCAGGTGTGACCGTCACTGAGACGTCGGGGGAAGAAGCAGTGCTCGTATTGTTGCCAGAAGCACCGGCGTCTGCCGGGGCATCGACTGCGGGGACATCGGCTGCCGGGGGGGCGGCTGCAGGGATATCGGCCGGCGTATTGCCAGGCGTGTCACCGGTTGCAGATCCGGCGCCGCCGTCTTCGGCGCTGGCATCCGCTGCGGCGTCGTTGATGGCATCGGCCAAATCAGGGGCGCCTTCGGCGGCGCCGGCGGCCATGGCCGCATCTTGCTCGGCAGAGTCGCTGGCGATTTCGGCCTGAGCGGCGGCGGACAGGCCACCACCCTCCGCTCCCATGCCTTCGGCGGCGCCGGCAGACATGGCTTCCGAGGCGTTG
>JACMPN010000229.1 GCA_014377495.1 Candidatus Sericytochromatia bacterium | reverse complement strand
GCGGCGGTTCGATCACGGGACTGCCGATCATCGAGACCCAGGCCGGCGACGGGTCCGCCTATATCCCGACGAACGTCATCTCGATCACCGACGGCCAGATCTTCCTTGAGACCGATCTGTTCAACGCCGGTATCCGTCCCGCCATCAACGCCGGTCTGTCTGTCAGCCGGGTCGGCGGCGCCGCCCAGACCAAGGCGATGAAGTCCGTCGCCGGCAAGCTGCGCCTGGAACTGGCCCAGTTCCGCGAGCTGGCCGCCTTCGCCCAGTTCGCCTCCGACCTGGACAAGGCCACCCAGAACCAGATCAGCCGTGGCCAACGTCTGGTCGAGGTGCTGAAGCAGCCCCAGTACAGCCCGTTCTCGGTCGGCCGTCAGGTCATCGAGATCTTCATGGCCATCGGCGGCCTGATCGACAGCATTGGCGTCAAGGATGTGCAACGTTACCGGACCGAGTTGTTCGCCTTCCTGAAGACGAACTACGCAACCCTCGAGAACGACATCACGGCGGCCGGCGTCTTCACCGACGAGCTGAAGGCGACCGTGACCAAGGCTGTGGCCGAGTTCAACACGAGCCTGTTCAAAGCCTCCTAGGAGCGTTTGTTTACCGGAGCGCCTGGGCGCTCCGGTCTCGGCACCCCCTCTAGGCTTGGATAAGAAGAGAGACGACAATGGCGAGTATTCGGGAAATCAAAGGACGCATCAAAAGCGTCAAGAACACCGGGCAGATCACCAAGGCCATGCAGATGGTTGCAGCCGCCAAGGTCCGCAAGGCCCAGGAACGTGTGCTGGCCGCCCGGCCTTACGCCGAAGCCCTGGAAGCCATGTTCAAGGAAGTCGCCGCCAACCTCGGTGGCGAGGACATTGAGGAGCCTTTGCTGAAGGCCCGGGCGATCAAGACGGTGGGCCTGCTGGTCATCACGTCCGACAAGGGCTTGGCCGGTGCCTACAACTCCAATGTGCTGCGGGCGTCTTTGGCCCGGATCAACGCCCTGAAGGCCGAGGGCTACGACGTCAAGCTCTGGCTCGTCGGCACCAAGGCCGTCAGCTTCTACAAGAGTCTCGGTGTCCCCGTGGGCAAGACCTACACGGGTCTGCCGGCGGTCCCGACGTACAGCGACGCCAAGCAGATTGTCGGCGAGCTGACCCGGGCGTTCCTGACCGGTGAAGTCGACCGTGTCGACGTGGCGTTCACCCGCTTCGTCAGCATGATCACCTTTAAAGTCAGCGAGATGACCCTCCTGCCCGTGACGGCCCCCCTCGATGAGAAGGCGCCTGCCACCAAGGGCATCAAGCCGGCTTACATCTTCGAGCCGTCCGTGCAGGAAGTGATCAGCGCCGTGCTGCCGCGGTATGCGGAGACCCAGATCTACCGGGCGTTGCTGGAAGGCGCCGCTTCGGAGCTGGCCAGCCGGATGATGGCCATGAGCTCGGCCACCAAGAACGCCAAAGAGATGCTCGACCGGATGACGATGATTTACAACAAGGCCCGGCAGACCTCGATCACCCAGGAAATCCTGGAAGTGGTGGGCGGCGCCGAAGCCATGCGTGGGTAAGAGGCGCCCTGGCAGCTGATCGGCGCCCGCCTCCGGGCGAGAACCCGGCTCACGGCCATGGGGTTGCGACGCCGGAACCTCACCCGGATAAAGACACCGCTGAGCTGCCACGATCACCGCTTACGTCAGGCCTGACCTGACACCTGAAACGAATTTAGCGAGAGGAACATACTAATGACGACGGCAACCGGAACCCGCATGGGTGTGGTCCGCCAGGTCATCGGCCCTGTGGTCGACGTGGCCTTTGCGGACGGGCACCTGCCCGCCATCTACAATGCCCTGAAAATCAAAGGCAAGAACGCCACCGGCCAGGACATCGAACTGACCGTCGAAGTCCAGAGCCACCAGGGCGACAACGTCGTTCGGGCCGTCGCCATGGACTCCACCGACGGCATCCAGCGCGGTCTGCAGGTTGTGGATACGGGCTCGCCGATCATGGTCCCCGTCGGCAAGGCCACCCTCGGCCGCAACCTGAACGTGCTGGGCGCGCCCATCGACGAGCGTGGCCCCGTCGAAGCGACCGAGTACCTGCCGATTCACCGGCCGGCCCCGTTGCTGACCGACCTGGACGTCACCCCCAGCATCCTGACGACGGGCATTAAGGTCATCGACCTGCTCGCCCCGTATGCCCGTGGCGGCAAGATCGGCCTGTTCGGCGGCGCCGGCGTCGGCAAGACCGTGCTGATCCAGGAACTGATCAACAACATCGCCAAGAAGCACGGCGGCATGTCGGTCTTCGGCGGCGTCGGCGAGCGGACCCGTGAAGGCAATGACCTGTACCATGAGTTCATCGAGTCGAAGATCATCGACTTGGAGAACCCCGAAAACTCCAAGGTCGCCCTGGTCTACGGCCAGATGAACGAGCCGCCCGGAGCCCGCATGCGGGTCGCCCTGTCGGCCCTGACGATCGCCGAGTACTTCCGGGACGTCGCCCATCAGGACGTGCTGCTGTTCGTCGACAACATCTTCCGGTTCACCCAGGCCGGTTCCGAAGTCTCCGCCCTGCTGGGCCGGATGCCTTCCGCCGTTGGTTACCAGCCCACGCTGGCCACCGAGATGGGCCAGCTCCAGGAGCGGATCACGTCGACCAAAGACGGCTCGATCACCTCGGTCCAGGCCGTCTACGTGCCCGCCGACGATTTCACCGATCCCGCCCCGGCGACGACCTTTGCCCACTTGGACGCCACCACCGCACTGAACCGGCAGATCGCCGAGCTGGGTATCTACCCCGCCGTCGACCCGCTGACCTCCACCTCACGGCTGCTCGACCCCAACGTCGTCGGCGAAGAGCACTACACGGTCGCCCGTGGCGTGCAGATGGTCTTGCAGCGCTACAAGGAATTGCAGGACATCATCGCCATTCTGGGCATGGACGAGCTGTCTGACGAAGACAAGGCGACCGTCACCCGGGCCCGGAAACTGCAGCGGTTCATGTCGCAGCCCTTCCATGTGGCCGAGATCTTCACGGGCACGCCCGGCGTGTTCGTCGATCTCGCCGACACGATCCGGAGCTTCAAGGAAATCCTCGAAGGCAAGCATGACGACCTGCCCGAGCAAGCCTTCCTGATGCAGGGTGGTATTGAGGACGTCAAGAAAAAAGCCGCCGAGATGAAGGCGCAGGAAGGCTAAAATCATGGCCAAGCTGCACCTGCAAGTCATCTCGCCGGAAAAAGTCATCCTCGAGCGGGATGTGGACAGCTTCGTGGTCCGGGCGACCGACGGTGACGTCGGCATCCGCCCGGGGCACGCGCCCCTGTTCACGTCGCTGCAACAAGGCGTGATGCACGTCAAGGCCAACGGGGAAGACACGCCGATCGCCGTCATGGGCGGCTTTCTCCAAGTCCAGGACAACACGGCAACCGTGTTGACCGAGTCGGCCGAACTGGCCGGCTCGATCGACGCCGCCCGGGCCAAACAGGCGGTGGAGCGGGCGCAGGCCCGCCTCAACGAACGGACGATGGAAGTCGACCGGGTGCGGGCCGAAGCCTCGCTGAAGCGGGCGTTGATCCGTCTGCAACTCCTGGACATGCTCCGCAAGCACTAGGTCAATGACCTTGAAACCGCTCCCACTCCGGTGGGGGCGGTTTTTTCATGGCCAGTTCAGGGTGTGCGGCGCAGCCGTGGCCGCAGCCCCAACGGGGACGGCACCGGCCGCCCACGTCCCGGTGCCGCCCGGCGGGACCACCGGGACGGCTCCGGGTTATTGCCGCCGAACGCCCGGCGCCAGCCACACGAAACCACCGGTGACGGTCAAACGGAACGTGCGGTGCCAGTCAACGGCAACCCATCTTTTGCAACCCAAAATGGTCGCTTGCTCAAGAGACTCCCGCCCGCCGACGACACCAATCCTTATACGTTGGTCCGCGCTTAGCCGCCGGTGGACCCGACGACAGCGGGTTAACAGCCTCCGTCCGGCGTCCGAAAAAGGCCGCAAAAGAGTGAGTAACGGGGGGAGATAACCTCAAATTCCGGCAAAGTTCCTGTAGTAACCAAATTGTTACGAACAGGCCCCAGAGCGTCGGAAACAAACATGTAAAAAGTGCCGCAAACCGCTGTGGCGCCAGGCATGCAGGGGTTGGCCAGGTGGCGTGGGGCGGTCGCTTGAGGCCCCTGAGCGAGGCCTGAATCGCTCTTTCGCTACCAGAAACCTGTCAGACCCCTCTTCCATCCTTGCGAAGACTGGTGGTAAAGTCACTGAAGTTGGCCAAAGGCCGTTCTGCTGCCCCATAGCGGTGCAGGCTGGGATCAAAGGCGCATGGCGCCTTCCTTAGGGAGCCTGTACATGTTTAGGGCGTTTCGCAGAGGGGTCGAGGCCGGAGTCCCAACGCCGTCAGGGTTACGGTGAGTCCGATATCCAGCGGCGCCCATGCCCGGCGGGCCGCAGCGATCGGCCGAGCTGCCGATACCGGTGGAAGCCTGGTGACAGGTGCCATGCGCCCGTTGAAAATAAACCGCAGGGCTTATAGACAACTTACAAGGGCTTTGCTTATACTCTGGCCTAGGGAACTCCAGTATTGCCTCACTAATGGGAAGGAGCATCACAATGAACAAAGAAGAGTTGGTTGAAGCTGTTGCGAAGAAAACCAAGCTCACCAAGAAGGATGTCTACGCTTCGCTCGACGCGACGCTTGACTCTATCGCTGCCGCCCTCAAAAAGGGTGACAAGGTGACGTTGGTTGGCTTCGGCACCTTCCAGGTCCGCGAGCGGGCCGCCCGCGAGGGTCGCAACCCCCGCACCGGCGCCGTCCTGAAGATTCCTGCGAAGAAGGCTCCCGTCTTCACCGCCGGCAAGGGTCTCAAAGAGGCCGTCTTCCCCGCCAAGACCAAGGTTGCCGCTGGCAAGCGCTAAGCTTTAGCATAGGCAAACAAAAAGCACCTCCGGGTGCTTTTTGTCGTTTGGGGTGATGGCGTGTGGGCGGCCCGCCTGCAGCTTAGTCGACCACCGTGAGACGCGTCCCGGTGGTCAGCGAGGCCCTTCCTCAGGTCCGCTAGGATCTGTCGTCAGGAACCAACCACCCTCGCCACCCACATGCCACCACGGACGCATTTACACCCGATACGGGAGATGTGCGGGAAACCCCTTTAAATTAGGGCGTTTGTCCTGAGCATCCGGCTAAATGGAGACGAATGCGTCAGTTTAGATACGAACCATGGAAAGACAACACGAAACTCACCGTGATCGTCGCGTAGGTGCGCTGATCGGTGAGCTGAATGGAAAACCGCCGGTAACCTTCCCGGTGCGGGCTGAGCTCTTGGG
>JACMPN010000228.1 GCA_014377495.1 Candidatus Sericytochromatia bacterium | reverse complement strand
GGCTGTGCAAGGCTGCGAGCAGATCCGGCACGGCGTGGGACGTGTTCGTCTCGATGAACGCGCAGGCGTCGCCGGCCATGCGCAGGTAAGCGACCGTCAGGGGATCGCAGGGGATGGGAACGCTGGCATGGTCAGTCATGACCCCGACTTTACCCTGTTCCTGCGTCCATGTCCGTGCCCTATGCCCGATGAGGTGGCACGCCCGTGTCTGTTACGACTCGCCGGAAATAGTGGCATGAACACCGGCTACCACTTCGACCTGGGCCCCATCGCTGGGCGACCGCTTCTTCGCCTCGGGCAGCACGAGTTTCGCACCCGGTCCCGAACTGCGGCTCGGCGCCACCGCCCAACTCCTGCCCTGGCTCAACGTCTGGGCCGGTGGCGGCTACTCGCCGTTCCTCGCCAACCCCAACACGGGTGGTCCCGGCAGCGATCTCGACTTCACGGCGGCACGGCAGGCCAACTACGAGCGGGTCAGCCTCTCCCCCGGCGATGCGGGCCTTGTGTTCAATGCTGCCCAAGCCGGGAACCCTTACGGCAGCTTGTAAGTGGGGCCTGAAGTCACATGCCGGCATGGGTCGGCTCGGCTGACAGCCCCTTGCCCTTTGTCCGTGAACCGCGGCCCTGCGCCTGCCGGAGGTCGTGTTTACGTCGTCTGCCCCGGCACGCACCGGCGCCACCAGCGTGCAAACAGAGCCGCCTTGGCCTCTGGCGTGGCGTCGCCGCCCGTCAGGGCGAGCGCCGAGATGGCCTGGTCGACGGCGACCGCACCCTGATTCGCCCCGGCCCGGAGGGGTTTCCAGGACATCTCATAGGCGTTGAATGCGGCGTAATACGCCAGCAGCCGGGGCTCCGGCAGTGACCAGCCGTCATCCTGCAGGGCTGCGATCGGTTCGGCATAGGCTGTGGAAATGCCCTCGTCACGCCCGAAGCGGCCCGCCTCATAGCAGTATCGGACATACGCCAGCGCCTGTCCCGGGAGCGTCCGGTCGGCGACATGCCCCATCCCGACGACGGAATCGCGGTAACGGAGGTCCTGATCATGCAGGCCCATCTCCCAGACCGGCAGGGCGAGTTCCGCCGCCGCCAGGCAACAGCGGACGCGCTGGGCATACGGGATACCGGCCAGGAAATCGGCAATCTCCCGGACGGAGGATGGGATGGGCAGCGGGTTCGGCATGACAGTCGTCCAAAATCAGGGGGGCTGACTGATTTCCGGTAGTCACGCCGTGCCGCCATTATGCCCCATTGCGGCACCCCCGGTCCGTCTGCCGAAGTAGGCTGTGGAGACATCCGTTCCGACTCTCGCGTCCAGGAGACCACCATGACAGACGTCGCTCCCGTCACCGGCACCCTCTCGGGGGTCGGGCTGGATGCGGCCAATTCGCTCCATGCTCACGCCCGACAAGTCCGGGGATGGCCTTGACCGGGAAGGCCACATGGGTTTAGATAGAAGAACGAATTGAACGGTTTGATCGAATTGATCGTTTTATGGCAGGGTGGCGCTGGCCACTAGGGAGGTACCATGATGAAGTCGCTAGAAAGTCTGACGCCGGAAGAGTTGCGTGCCATGGTCCTGAGCCTCGAGGCCCAGCTTTGCGACCTGTATGCTGTCCTTGAGGCCGAGACGGCCACACCGGTAACAGGAGCGCCTCGCTGAGCTGTGGGGCAGGCAACAGGAACGCACCGCTGAACCGCGGGGAAGGAACACCGATGGAGACCATGATACCCGTTCGGCCCGAGGCCGAGCGCTTCGTGCCGGACGCAGTCCTGCAGCAATTGGATAATTTGAGCCGGACAGAGGCCGATAGCCTGCCATTCGGAGCGATTCGTGTGGACGATGCCGGCATCATCCAGCTCTATAACCGGTTTGAGTCGGAGCTGGTCGGCATTACCACCGCTCAGGCGGAGGGCTTGAACTTCTTTACCCGCATCGCCCCATGCACGAACAACCGGCTCTTCTTCGGCCGTTTCAAGGAAGGCTTGGCGGCGAATGCGCTGGACATCGTTTTTCCGTACACCTTCACGTACAAGATGCGGGCTACCAACGTCCTCGCCCATCTTTACCGCACTCAGAGCGCCACACCTACCAATTGGCTCTTCATTGAACGGCGCTAGACGGGCGGTGCGGCCATGACCAGCCCCCTCGCCGAACAGGTGACGTCAGCCGTCCAGACGTTCGGCGCCGAGACCTCCGAGCAGCTGGCAGGCCATCCGGACGTGGCGGCAGACGTGCTGGCTCAGGTGTCCGAGTACATGGCACGTAAGGTGGCGGACGTCATTCTGGTCGCCCGGACGCTGGACGACGAGCAGGAGCTGGCCCGTACTGTCGCCTACATCTGGTGTGAGCTGAAATGCGAGTGGGTCCGCTACAACCAAGTGATGCAGTACCAGCTGGCTAACACGGGCGAGGCCGATCCGGCGATCTGGCTGAAGGGCTCGGTCGCCTCGGGGCTGCTGGCCGCCCTGGAGCCTCTGTTGCCACCGGCGCAGCTCGAAGCGCTCGATGTGATGCTCAGCGATCCCCTCCAGATTGCCCGGCCGGACGACGCCCTCCTCGGTGACCTGCGCCAGCAGCACCTGAAAAACGGCAAGCTGGTCGGCACGATTTCGGCCGAGATCAACAGCCTGTTCCGGGCCGTGCTCGACGTCCAAGACCGGCTGTTGCAGGCCAGCCGGGCCGGTGGGGAGATGGATTCTCTCGCCCTGCTGCAGGGGCTGGTCGACCGGTTCGATACCTCGTTTGCGACTCTGCGGACCTCGCTGCGCCACGACAACCGGACCCCCTTTGCAGCGATGTGGCGGATTTTGCAGGGCGATCTGCAGCACCAGGCCCAGACCCTGGCTCTGCGTTGTCAGTTCACCGACGCCTCCCCGCCCGATGCGGCGATCGATGCCCAGCACGTCGAGTCGCTGCTTGGCTGCTGGTTTGCCGCCGGGCGCTTTCTCATGCTCGGCCTGACGGCCGAGACGACCGTCCAGCGCCGGGAGCGGGATAAGTCCCTCCACCAGCACGTCGACGTCCGTTGTACAGTCGCTCCCGATTGCGGCACGCTGTCCTTCCACGACGATGGCCCGGGCCTTGCGCCGGCAGCTTTTCAAGCCGGGCAAGCCGAGGCCTGGGATCGGCTGATCGAGGTCTGCAATGCAGTGTGCGTCACAGTCGATTATGTGCAGGTCGACGGCGAGTCGGCGACCCTGACGCTGCGTTGGGCGCCGTTTCGCTACGAGCAGGCCGAAGCCCTGATGATCGTCCGCCACGGTGGCGCCCTGTACGGACTGCCCGTGGCCCAGATCAGCCGGGTGGTAGCTGTCGAGCCGGGGGCGCTGCGCCAGGTGGCCGGAAGTCCCCTCTTCCATTGGCAACAGCATGCCTACGGCTGGATCGAGCTGCCCCGTCCTCTCGCCTTAACCGTCGACTCGGAGATCGCGGCCCCGAGCCACGCTGCCCTGCTCGAGGTCGATGGCGAACGGTTGGCCATTGGCATCGATGGGGTCGAGCAGTTGCATGCGGCGATCGTCCAGCCGGTGACGACCATGGCCTTCGATATGCCGCCCTATCTGCGGGGCGTGGTCCGTTACAGCGGCGCCCTGTGCCTCGTCGTCGATCCCGGCCAGTTGCGGGCGATCCGGGCGGAGGACCATGTCCCAACCGCTTTATGAGGCCCTGCGCACGGCGCTTGTCGGCCGGCAGCGCGCTTTCCTCGCCGATGATGACGGCCGGGTCTGTCCGGGGGCCTCGCTCTGGACGGCCGCCCGCACGTGGGCGGCCTGGCTGCAGGCGCTTGGCCTGGTGCCAGGTGACCGGGTAGCCGCCAGCCTGCCGAACGGCGGCCTCTACGTTGTTTTGCTGCTGGCCTGCCTGCGGGCCGGGGCGCTGCCCCTGGCATTCGGAATGCCCACCGCCGCCCCTGTCGCCTTGCCGGAAAGCTTCTGGCAGGGCTGTGAGGGACCGACGGGCCAGCTCAGCCGGACATTGTCGGAACGCGCCTGGCGGCGTCTGTCGGGGGTGGGGCTGTGAGTCTTTCGATCGGGCTGGGCGCGCACCTGACCCCGGCCGCCCTGATCGCAGGCGGTACGGACGGTCTCGCCGTCACCCCCGACAGCTGGCCGGCTGTCACGGCTTCGGCGGATTTCCTCGCCGCCTGGGTGGCGGCGGGCAAACCCTGTTATGGAGTGACGACGGGCTTCGGACCGCTCGTCGCCTTCGACGTCGATCCGACGGCCGCCGGTCACGGCCTGGGGCTGATCCGGCACCTCTGCGCCGGCTTTGGTCCCCCGGCGCCGCCGGCCATCGTCCGGGCCATGGCGATCAGCCGCGCCCACACCCTGGCAAAGGGGTATGCGGGGATCAGTGCCGAGACGTTGCGCCGCTGGGCCGCCTTTGCGCCGGAGGCGGGCCAGCTGACGGTGCCCCGCTATGGCTCTGTCGGAGCCAGCGGTGACCTGATCCCGATGGCCCATGCCGTCAGCGGCTGGCTGCAGCGCATCGGCCTGAGCGACCTGCCGGCCCGGGATGCCCTCGCCCTGGTGAACGGCACCGCCCTGACGACGGCCCTGGCCTCTGCGGCGGTGGCGACTGGCGAGCGCTTGTTGCGCTGGTCCATGCGGGCGACTGCCGAAGTCATGGCCGCCCTGGGCTGCACCGATGCCCACCTCCAGCCCCGCATCCACACGTTGCGGGGACACGGTGGCCAGATCGCTACGGCAGCCGGTATTGCCGCCGGGTTGGCCACGCTCGCCGGACCCGCCCGGGTTCGCCCTTTGCAGGAGCCCTATTCCCTGCGCTGCGCCCCGGCCGTGCTGGGCAGCCTGGCCGAAGCGCTGGCCGCCCTGACCGCGGCGGCCGAGACCGAGCTGAACGGCATCTCCGACAATCCCATCGTCGATGTGGCTGCCGAGGCCGTCTGGCACGGGGGCAACTTCCACGCCCAGCATCTCGGGGCCCGGCTGGATCTGGTCCTGGGCGCCGTCGTCCAGGCGGCGAATCTTGCCGAGCGCCAACTGGCCCTGATCCTCGAACCGGCGACGAATGGTGGCCTGCCGCCCTTGCTGGCCAGCCGTCCGGGGGCCCAGAGCGGCTTTGCCGGGGCCCAGCGGGCGGCCACGGCCCCCGCCGCCCAGATGCGGGCCAGCTGCATGCCGCAATCGTCCCAATCCCTGCCGACGAACCTGTCCAACCAGGATCTGGTGCCCTTCAGTGTCGGCAGCGGCTGGACGCTGTGGGACCGGCTGGCGGACTGGGCGAGACTGCTGGCGACGCTGCTGCTGGCAGCCGGTCAGGCGGCCCATGCCCACGACCATCCCCGGACGACCGCCTTCACGGCCGAACACGAACTGTCGCTGGGACGTTTTTCGGCCGATCAGGCCCTCGCCGATCCGATCGAGGCCTTGACGGCGAGTCTCCTGATCAGCGGCTGAGCACCGGTCCGGGCAGCGATGGTCTGCCCGGTTTCCTTGTGCGGCTCCTGGATGATCGTGATGACGCACCGTGCATCCATTGTGGCCAGCGATGTCCCTGTGCCGCCGGGGAGACCTGTAAATACCTGCCCATCGGGATATGGTTTGGTGGAGGCAACATTGATGCCGGGTCCCCGGCCAGTTGGCACTCACAGGGCATGAAGAGGACCCACGTGAGACCGGCCATCCGTGCCTAGGGCATGTGGATGTTGTCGGTGTCCAGGGTGACTGCGGCGTTCTGCGCCAGGACCCGACCCTCGACGTCGACGCCCGTCGTCACAGTGATCGACTTGGCGGCCATGATGTCGCCCTTGAAGATGGCGTAGGTACCGAGGGTCGCAGAACTGCCGACCATCCAGAAGACGTTGGCCGCCTTGGCGCCGTTGATCAGCACGATCTTACTTCTGGATGCGGTGGTGAGCGTCGTCGGGATCTGGAAAATCCAGACAGCGTCGGCACAGCCGTTGCCATTCAGGGTCAGGGTCCCGGTGAGCTTCACCGAGGATGATGCCGAGTAGACGCCGGGGATGAGGGTCAGCCCGCCGATTTCACCGGCGATGGATGTCCCGCCGGACCGGTTCGCCGCATCCTTGAATGCCGCCGTCAGATCGATTTTGGCTTGGTCCACGGTGGCATTGGAGATGTGGATGCTGCTGGGCGGTACCATGACGCCTGACGGGAAACCCGTTACCGCACTCCCCGGACTCAGCCCCAAGTGCCCCTGTACCTTGGTGGGACCGGTGTTGGTGACGGTGGATCCCGCCAGGATCGCAAAGTTGGCAGCGGACTTGAGGTTCACAGGGTTGCCGCAGGCCTGGGGCAGCAATGCTGAGGTGGCCGTGGGCGTCGGTATTGGCTTTGGGGTAGGTGTTGGTTCGGGCGTAGGTGTCGGTTCGGACGTAAGTGTCGGTTCGGGCGTAGGGGTCGGTTCGGACGTAGGGGCGCAGGTGGGCTTTGGTGTGGGGCTGCACGTGTGTACCGGTGTGGGGGGGACAGCTTTTTTCCGTTTGACGCCCAAAGTCGAGAGCGAGGCCTGGCCAGGGGCGTTACTGCCCGCAAGGTCTGGCGCCAGTTGGCAGGCCGCAAGTATCAGGGTGGCGACAGCCAGCCCCAGAGAACTCTTTTTCATAAGATTATCACTGCCTTTGACAAGGTTGCTGAGCTGAGTGCGGGCGATGTCGAGGACCAAAGGAGGTGGATGCTTGCCACAGCCTTCCGGCCTCTAGATCAATTGCATCAGAAACATGGTCTTTCGGCTTGTCAGGTTTGCCAAAGTGGTGGAGCAAAGCGCTGAATTATGCACTGAACGGCACTGTTGCACGAAAATTATCCTAAACAGCCAGGGGGAACCCGGATAGTCGGGCGGCAATGGGCCTCGTCGGCCTAAGCAAGGCCCACGCCATTCGGGAAAAATGGTTATGCAGTGAACGGTCTGCATATGCCGCCACTTCCAACATCATTCATGCAAAAAGAATCGTTTATCGGTTAGCCCCACCCCGCCGGTCACGTCCCTGCCAGCTTGCCGAATGCGCAGGCCACCCACCCATCAGGCCAACTGGACTGCCGTCTGCCAAGTAGGCGTTGACGCCGGTAGCGGCGTTACCGCTGGACCGATCGGCCAGGTAAGCTCGCCCGGTATCATCTGGTGATCACGCTGACCAGGCCGGCTAGCCGTTGTAGGCTTTGGCCAGCTCGGCCATCGAATCACCGGAAGCCTGGCGGCCACTCACTCCGCCGGACGGCGGACGTTGCCGAGGACCGTACCGTCCCCGGCGGCAAGCAGGTCGGGAGGTTCGCCCGAAAGGCTACCGGCCTGCCCGATACCGCCGGATCAGGGCGTTCGTCGAGCTGTCATGCTCCAACGGCGCCTCCGCAGTGTCGGCGAGTTCGGCGCTGATCTTGTCGGCCAGCACTTTGCCCAGCTCGACGCCCCATTGATCGAAGGAATCGAGCTGCCAGATGGCGCCCTGGGTGAAGACACTGTGCTCGTATAGGGCGGTGAGCTTGCCGAGCGCTGCAGGCGTCAGCTTGTCCATGAGTAGCGTGCTGGACGGGCGGTTGCCGTCGAAGGTGCGGTGCGGGACGAGGGCTGCCGGTGTTCCCCCGGCGGCGACCGCTTCCGCCGTCTTGCCCATGGCCAGGGCTTCCGCCTGGGCGAAAACGTTGGCCATCAAGAGGTCGTGGTGCTGCCCAATGGCGTGTACCGGCTCAATGAAGGCGATGAAGTCGCAGGGGATGAGCTTCGTGCCCTGATGGATCAGCTGGTAAAAGGAATGCTGGCCATTGGTGCCCGGTTCCCCCCAGTAAATGGGCCCTGTCTGGTAATCGACCGTGTTTCCGTCCAGGGTGACGTGTTTGCCGTTGCTTTCCATCGTCATCTGCTGGAGATAGGCGGGAAAGCGCTTCAGGTATTGCTCATAGGGCAGGACCGCCACCGTCTCGGCCCCGAAGAAGTCCGCATACCAGATGCCGAGCAGGCCCATCAGGACAGGCAGGTTGCGTTCGAAGGGGGCCGAGCGGAAATGCTCGTCCATCTCGTGGAACCCGGCGAGCATCGCCCGGAAATGGTCGGGACCGATGGCAATCATCGTCGACAGGCCGATCGCCGAGGTCATCGAGTAGCGGCCGCCCACCCAGTCCCAGAACTCGAACATGTTGGCCGTGTCGATGCCGAACTCGGCGACGGCCTTGGCGTTCGTCGACAGGGCGACAAAGTGCTGCGAGACCGCCGCCGGTGCCTTCAGGGTCGCCAGGGCCCAGTCGCGGGCGGAGTGGGCGTTGGTCATCGTCTCTTTGGTGGTGAAGGTCTTCGAGGCGATGATGAACAGGGTCTCGGCAGGATCGAGGTCGTGGGTGGCCTCGACGAAGTCGGTGCCGTCGACGTTGGAGACGAAGCGAACGGTCAGGTCCCGCCGGCTGTAGGACCGCAAGGCTTCGTACGCCATCACCGGGCCCAGATCGGAGCCGCCGATGCCGACGTTGACGACGTTGCGGATCGGTTTGCCCGTGTGGCCTTTCCAGGCGCCGCTGCGAATCCGTTCGGCAAAATCCGCCATCCGGTCGAGGGCGGCCTGGACTGGGGCGGTGACGTCCACCCCGGCGACGGGGGGTGTTTGCTC
>JACMPN010000022.1 GCA_014377495.1 Candidatus Sericytochromatia bacterium | reverse complement strand
TTTGAGATTGACTTCTTGGAGCTGGTTCAGCAAGTTGTTCCCCAAACCGGATGCGAACAGGGCGACAACCAGGATGAGCAGGCCGAACAGTTGATTGTAAAAGACCCGTTTTTCGCCGGAGTTTCGGCTGGTCAAGGCCAGGATGATCGGACCAACGGCTACGTAAAAAATATAGCCGCGTACGTAATACGACGCACCGAGACTCAGCACCAGACCTAATCCAGGGAGGATGTCGAGCTTGCGTTGCAGCAATTGGGTGCAGGGGTAGGCCAGCAGCAGGCAAAAGATGGTCAGGCCATCCTTGTAGCCCAGACATGTCCAGAGGACCACCGACGGAAACAGGCACGCCAAGGCACCGGCCCGGCGGCCCACCTGCTCGGTGAACATGTCGCGGCCAATGGCATAGACCAGCAGACACGATAAGGCACCGAGGATCGACATGACGACGGCCATGACATATTCCGAGGTGCCGCAGAGCGCGTAAAAGAATGCGACAAAATAGTAGTATCCGGCCCGGCTGCCATGCGACTTGCCGGAACCGAGGTTCAGATAGCGGTTCATGTCCCCCTGGGGGAGCGGTGGTCCGCCGAGCCAATGGTTGGCGACACCCGAACCGATCTCGTGATACGTCAAAAAATCGGCCCCAAAAAACCCGGCGACACCCGTCGCTAGCAGCGTCCCGCCGAGCAGCAAGCGTACCGTCAGGCCGGTAATGCCGAGACGAGTGAGGAACCTCCTCGTTTCAACGGTCAGGCCGATACGCTGACATTGCCAGATCACGACGACATATCCGATGCAGGCCAGGGGGATGGCCATGAGCGCTGCCGGATCGGCAATGATCTTCGTGGCCAGCGCCATCTGGACCACGCCTGCCAACAGGGCAAAACCCAACAGTAGGGGCAGTTTGTTCACAGGGTGGGCCGGCGCTCCGAGACGCCCAGGGTCGACTCCAACGTCGCCGCCACCCGGTACAGCAAAGGCTCGCCCATGGCCGGCCCGATCAGCTGGATACCGATCGGCAGGCCCAGGCGGTCAAACCCGCCCGGCACGGACAGGGACGGCAGGCCCGCCAGATTCACGGTCGTCGTCATCACGTCGGCCAGATACATGCTCAATGGGTCATTGACCTTTTCGCCGAGCTTGAACGCCGTATCCGGCGCCGTCGGGCTGATCAGTACGTCCACCGCCGCAAAGGCCCGAACGAAGTCCTGGATGATCAGCGTCCGGCCCTGCATCGCCCTGCCGTAAAACGCATCGTAATAGCCGGCACTGAGGGCGTACGTCCCCAACATGATCCGCCGCTTCACCTCCGGGCCGAACCCGGCGCTGCGCGAGCGGACGTAGAGGTCTTCCAGGTCCTGGGCGTCGGCGGCCCGCGGACCGTAGCGGACGCCGTCGTAACGGGCCAGGTTCGAGCTCGCCTCGGCCGTGCAGATCAGGTAGTAGATCGGTAGGGCGTATTGGCTGTGGGGCAGCGAGACCTCGACGATCTCGGCCCCCTGTTCCTTCAAAGCGGCGATCGCCCGCTGCACGGTGGCCGTCACGTCCGGGGCCACACCGTCGCCCATCATCTCGGCAGGGACCCCGACGCGCAGGCCTTTGACCCCGGCCGTCAGCTGGGCGGCGAAATCCGTGGGACTGCCCGGCAGCGACGTCGAGTCCCGCGGGTCGTGGCCGGCGATCGCCTGCAGCAGCCGGGCGTTGTCGGCGACGCTGCGGCTGATCGGCCCGATCTGGTCCAGGCTGGAGGCAAAGGCCACGAGGCCGTAACGGCTGACCATCCCATAAGTGGGCTTCAGGCCGACGACGCCGCAATAGCTGGCCGGCAGGCGGATCGAGCCCCCCGTGTCGGAGCCCAGGGCCACGGTGGCCTCACCGGCGGCCACCGCCGCAACGGAACCACCACTCGAGCCGCCGGGCACCCGGGTCAGGTCCCAGGGGTTGGCCACGGTGCGGGTGGCGGAGTTTTCATTGGAGCTGCCCATGGCGAACTCGTCCATGTTGGCCTTGCCGATCGGGATGTAGCCGGCCGCTTTCAGCTTGGTCACCACGGTCGCCTCGTAAGGTGAGACATAGCCGGCCAGGATGCGGCTGCTGCAGGTGGTCGGCGAATCGAGCGTGCAGATGTTGTCCTTGACGGCGATGGGGATGCCGGCCATGGGGCCTGCCGTGCCGGCCCGGCGCGCCGCATCAGCAGCGTCCGCCCCGGCCAGGGCCTGCTCTGCCATGACCGTGTTGTAGGCGCCGATCCGGGGCTCGACGGCCTCGATCCGGCGCAGGGTGGCCTCGATCAGCTCGCGGGCGCTCAGCTCCCCTTTGGCTAACAAAGCGGACTGCTCGGTGGCGGTGAGTTCGGTGAGTTGCATGATGCCTCGCTAGGAATGGCGTGTGATTCGGCGGCCTGAAAGCTTGGTTCCCCCGTGCAGGGAACGTGCAGGAGGGGGTGATCCGGCGCTACGGACCGATGACGCTGAAATTCAGTTATGACGGTCCTATTATGCTCCGGTAGGTCATTTGCCAGCCAGTCCGGCAACCCCTTCCTTACGGTTCCCCGCAAGGGGGAATCAAGCTTAGGCCCGACTCTCCGCGGCCACTAGATGATTTTGGGGACTTTGAAGTAGGGGCCTTCGGTGGCCGGGGCGTTGGCGAGGGCGGCGTCGTGGGGCAGGTCGCCCGAGGCGGTGTCAGGGCGCCAGACGTTGTGCAGGGGGATGGCCCGCGGGGTCGGGGCCACACCCGTGACATCGAGCGATTGCAGGGCCTCGAAATGGCCCAGCAGCTGACTGAGCTGCTGGGTGTAGGTTGCGACTTCTGTCTCGCTCAGACTGAGTTTGGCGAGTTTGGCGACATGGCGTACGTCGGCACTGGTAATCACGGGTCGATCCTCTCATGCGGACTCTTCGGACCGCTTGTCTGGCTGCTCGCCGGCCCCGGATTTGGTATTTTGTCCAAACGGTGGCTGAGGAAAAGTCCCGTATAGTATACAGGCACGCCGCCAGGAGATGCGGTCGCCGTCTGCCTTTGGAAAGGGAATGGGTAGGATCATCGCCACAGGTCGCTCTTTTCGCCTCATCGCTGCTGGTCTGACCTTGGTGACTCTCGGGACCTGGGAAGTGGGCATGCCCACACAGGCGCTCGCACAGGATTTGTCCACCGATTTGCTTGCCCAGACGTCGCCAAATGCCGGACAGACCCCCGTTTCACCGTCCGGGCCGGTCATCGCCGCTCTGCCCGTCGAGCCGGTCGCTCCTGTTGCCCTGACTGTGCCGGTGACGGCGGCATTGCCGCCGGACACGCTGGCCCAGGCATTGCCGGCCCTCGATCCCGGGGCGGCCCGCGACGAGCGGGTGGCCATCCTCAGCATCGAGGTGCGGGGCACCTCGCGTAAGGAGTCCGTTCTGCTGGCTATGGACACGAAGGTCGGGGACCGGGTGACCCGGGCGCAGATCCAGCAGGATCTGCAGCGGGTCCTCAGCCTGGGCTATTTTCTCGATGCCCACGCCTCGCGGGTGCCGGGTGCCGGCGGCGACCAGCTCGTCGTCGAAGTCGTCGAAAACCCCGTCCTCAAGGCCGTCACCTTCCAGGGCAACACGATTTTCACCAATGCCGAACTGCAGCCCCTCTTCAAGGGCCAGTTGGGCGAGACTGCCAACAACCAGGCGATGCAGGAAGCCCGCGAGAAGATCCGGGCCCTCTATGAGGCCAAAGGCTATACCCTGGGCCGGGACGGCGACATGCAGCTCAGCCCGACGGGTGAGCTCGCGGTCGTCATCAATGAGGGGCGCATCGCCGCCATCCAGGTCAACGGCAACAAGGAAACCAAAGACTACGTCATCCTGCGGGAGATCACCCAGAAGCCCGGGGACCTCTTCAACATCGAGCGCATGCGCAGCGATTTGCGCCGGGTCCAGAACACCAACTTTTTTGAGGACATCGGGCTCCGCCTGGAGCCTGCCGCCGACAACAGCATCGTCGTCCTCATCGACGTCAAGGAAAAACAGACCGGCAGCGTCAATCTGGGCGCCGGCTTCAATACCCAGCAGGGTCTGGTCGGCATCTTCAGCATCTTCAAGGACAACCTGCTCGGCACGGGCCAAAAGCTCGGTCTGGATCTGCAGATCGGCTGGCCGACGATCATGGGCCGGCTCGACTGGTCCGATCCCTGGATCCTGCCCGGACGGACGAGCTTCGGGGCCAGCCTGTACCGGCAGCGCCTCAGCCCCTTCTTCACGCCCTATCTGGACGACCGTTCGGGCCTGAGCGTGACGATGGGCCGGGCCCTGTTTGGCGACCCGGTGACCAGCCCCTGGCGCGGCTCGCTGACGTTGCGCGGCGAGCGCATCGGCCTGTACGACCCCCGTACGGGACTGCCTTCGCCCGGGATGACTGTCACCGGCACCGGGGCGGACAACATCGCCCAGCTGACGGGCACCCTGGCCTACGACACCCGGGATTTGATCATGAATCCCCATGACGGCTGGTTCGCCAACCTGTCGCTGACTCCGGCCGTGGGCGACGCCAATTACTTCAAGGCCACCGGGATGGGCAACCGCTACATCCCGATCACCAAGGACCTGACCCTCGCCCTGGGCAGCCGTTTCGGGACGGTCCAGGGGGGCACGCCGATTTACGAACGGTTCTTCGGCGCCGGTCTGGACGTGATCCGCGGCTGGCCCGAGGACGGCAGCCTGCAGGGCAGCAACATGTGGCTGAACAGCGCCGAGTTGCGCTTCCCCATCTATGACCCCCTGGCCGGTGTGGCCTTTTTCGACCTGGGAACTTTCTGGAGCCAGAAAGCGTTACCGGGGGTGGAGGATTTCCGGTACGGCTTCGGGCTCGGCCTGAGGCTCAACACGCCGCTGGGTGCCTTGCGCATCGATTACGGTGTGCGTAACCTGGCACCCTTTGCCGGACAGTTCCACTTCAACATTGGTCAGAAATTTTAAGGAGACTTTCACATGCTGAGACAGGCCCTATTGGCGGTAGCCACCCTGAGTGTGCTGGCCCCCGCCGCCTCCGCGGCGCCGGCCATCGGTGTCGTGGATTTCCAAGCCCTGCAAAAGGCGCCCGTGGCCCAAAAAGCCATGGCCAAGCTGAATGCGGCACAGGGTTCCTATCAAAAGGAACTGCAGATCCGCAGCCAGAAGCTCGACGAGGCGCAGAAACGCAAAGCGTCGGCCGATGAGCTGTCCAAGCTCCGTCAGCAGTTCGAAAAGGAACTGCAGACCCTGCGGACCAAAGGGGAGCAGGACGCCCAGTCCGCCACCGAGACGTTGCAGCGGGACCTGGAGCGGGCCGTGAAAACGGTCGCCGACCAGAAGAAGCTCGAAATGGTCTTCCGCAAGGAAGCCATGCTCTACGGTGGCGCCGACATCACGTTGGACGTGGAAAAGCAGCTGAACAAGACCGAAGAATCCAGTAAGTAGCCTATACACCGCTCGAAGGAGATCCCAGTGCGCAGTCCATTGCTAGCCGGTTTGACCGGCGCCGCCATCGCCTTTTCCGTTGCCCTGCTGCAGCCCGTCCGGGCCTCGGTGCCCGCCGGCGTCGTCAACCTGCAGGAACTGCTGCGCAGTTACCCGGAATACAAAGCGGCCGACCAACAGGTCAAGGATGCCGAAGTCAACTACCAAAAAGCGCTGATGGAGCGGATGAAGAAGCTGGAAGCGGCCCGGACCAAGGGGTCCACCCCCGCCCAGCTGCAGGCGATGCAGAAGCAGTTCGAAGCGGAGATCAAGCCGATCCAGACCCGCGGCGTCACCCTCTACAAGAATCTCCAGGACAAGCTCCGGGGGCAGATTGAAAAGGCCATCGCCGAGGTCGCCAAGGCCAAGGGCGTCGACGTGATCTACGACAAACAGGCCGTTCTGTATGGCGGCAACGACCTGACGGGCGCGGTATCCGCCAAGCTCAAACGCTAGCGTCGAGCGTGTTCCAGGGGGGCCATGACGGCCGCCTTTGAGCCGGAACCTGCTCAGCGTCCAGTAGGACGCGATCGCAGAACCCGGCCCAAATGCGACTCGCCCTGACCCCCCTGGAACACGCTCTTTTCTTTAAAAGGGCGGGCTTGTGCGAGCCACTTCCTTCATTGTGGTTCCCCTCGACGGGGAACCTTCAGGAGGGGTGATGCGGGCGATCGCCGCAGACCCCGACCTCGGCACCGCTTTTTGAGCAGTCCACACACGACCAGGAGTTGGGACACCACGCATGCTGCCCGAGCCTTTCCAGATCTACGTCTGCCCCACCTGCCGGGGTGACCTGAGCTTTGATGGCAACGCCGACGCCCTTGCCGGGACGCTGACCTGTGCAACAGGCCACACCTTCCCGGTGACGGGCGGCCTGCCCCGGTTCGTCCTGGATGAAGGCTATTCCGGCTCCTTCGGCTTCCAATGGCAACGCCACGCCAAAGACCAGGTCGACAGCGCCAGTGGCGCCAAAATTTCACGTGACCGGGTCTTTCGCGGCACCGGTTGGCCGGAAGACATGACCGGCCAGACCATCCTCGAAGCCGGTTGCGGCAGCGGACGATTCACCGAAGTCCTCCTGTCGACGGGGGCACAGGTCTTTTCGTTCGATTACAGCGAGGCGGCAGACGTCACCTACCGGAACTTCGCCGACCGGGATGCCCACGTCTGCCAGGCCTCCATCTATGACATGCCGTACCCCCTGGCGTCGTTCGACCGGGTCTTCTGCTACGGCGTCATTCAGCACACCCCCGACGTCAAAGCCTCCTTCATGCGCCTCGTCGCCATGGTCAAGCCCGGCGGGTATCTGGCTGTGGACGTCTACGACAGCCGCAAGTGGCTCTTCAACGCCCGTTACCGCGTCCGCTGGTTCACCAAGCACATGGACAAGGAACGTCTGCACCGGCTCTGCCAACAGGCGACGGTGGCGTACATGAAGGTGATGCCCCCCATGCATCCCTGGAACCAGCTGGTGGTCCCTTTGAAGGACTATCGCGGCGTCCTGCCGGGACTCACCCTCGAACAGCAGATCTCATGGAGCATCCTCGACACCTTCGACATGCTCTCCCCCGCGTTCGACCTGCCCCAGTCCAAACGCACGATGCGCCGCTGGTGCGTCGAGGCCGGCCTGACCGACATCTGGGTCGAGCGTGGCGGCAACGGCGTCGAAGTCCGTGCCCGCAAGCCCGCTTCTACGGTTTGACAGAGGTTACCGCTACGGCTACGGTGAACTTTGCCGCGCTGAGCGCTGGAGACGATGCTGACTCCGAAGGACCGAGCCGAGATGATTTATCTGGATAACCACGCCACGACCCCCGTCGACCCGCAGGTCGTGGCGACGATGCTGCCGTTTTTCACGGAGCATTTCGGCAACGCCGCCAGCCGTAACCACGCCTTCGGCTGGGCGGCGGAGCAGGCAGTCGAAACAGCCCGTCAGCAGGTCGGCGCCCTGATCGGGGCCAGTCCCAAGGAAATCGTCTTCACGTCGGGTGCCACCGAGTCGATCAACCTGGCCCTGAAGGGCGTCGCCGACATGTACGGTGACAAAGGTCGCCACATGATCACCGTCAACACCGAACACAAAGCCACCCTGGACACGGCGATGGTCCTGGCCGGCAACGGCATGGAAGTCACCGTCCTGGGCGTGGACCGCTTCGGCAGCATCGATCTCGATGAACTCGCCGCCGCCATCAGGCCCGACACGGTGCTCGTCTCGATCATGCACGGTAACAACGAAATTGGCACCGTCCACGACGTCACCGCCATCGGGGCCCTCTGCAAGGCCAAGGGCGTGCTGTTCCACGTCGATGCCGCCCAGACGGCCGGCAAGCTGCCGGTCGACGTGAACGCCATGGGCATCGACCTGCTCAGCATCTCCGCCCACAAGCTGTATGGCCCCAAGGGTGTCGGGGCCCTCTTTGTCCGGCGCAAGGCCCCACGGGTGCGGTTATCCTCCCAGATGCACGGCGGCGGCCAGGAGCGGGGCATGCGGGCCGGCACCCTGAACGTCCCGGCCATCGTCGGCCTGGGTGCCGCCTGCGCCATCTCCCAGGCCCATCTGCAGTCGGAGTCCGCCCGGCTGACCGCCCTGCGTGACCGCCTGTTCGCCGGGTTGAACGAGCGCATCGTCGGCGTGACCCTGAACGGCCACCCCACCGCCCGACTGCCGGGTAACCTGAACATCAGCCTGGAGGCCGTGGAAGGCGAGTCGCTGATGTTGAGCCTGAAGGCCATCGCCGTTTCCAGCGGTTCTGCCTGCACCTCGGCCACCCTGGAGCCGTCCCACGTGCTGACGGCCATCGGCCTCAGCCCGGAAGCGGCACACACCTCGATCCGTTTCGGTATCGGCCGGTTCAACACCGAGGCGGACATCGACACAGCCATCCAGGTGGTCAGCGAGCAGGTCGGGCGCCTGCGGCAGTGTGCGGTGGCGCTGGCCTGATCCCGGTTGGACGACGGGACGGCCCGCTGGTGATCGCAACGGGCCGCCCAGCCTTTTGAAGACGGGCACGGCGTGCGTTTTCTGGATTTGGCGCTATAATGGGAATACACGCTGCTTTGTCCGACAGGGCGAACGCTGGACCGGGTGGCCGCTGGATCGGCCAGACTGCCCTGGCGGCGGTACGTCGTCACGGCGTACACTGGGTGGCTGCGAGCACGGGAGCCCACCGGGTCGGGCTGTATTCAGGAGGATTCGTTCATGACGACCGACACCATCACCAAGCCGGCTTCCGGCGGCGTCACCTTGACGGCGCGGGCTGCGGCACACGTCAAAACACTGTTTGAACGGCAAGGTCACTCGGATCATGCCCTGCGGATCAAAGTCGCCGGGGGCGGTTGTTCGGGGCTCAGCTACAAGCTGGATCATGACGCTGAACCCAAGGCCGATGACCGTGTGTATGAGTTCGACGGCCTCAAGGTCTTCGTCGACCTGAAGAGTTCGCTCTACCTCGCCGGCATGTCCGTCGACTACTCGGACGACCTGCTCGATGCCGGGTTCAAGTTCATCAACCCGAACGCCCAGCATTCCTGCGGTTGCGGTGAGTCCTTCTCGGTCTAGACTAAAGCGATCTCAGGAGCCGGCCGCAACGTTCACGACGTTGCGACCGGCTCTTTTGTCGTCTTGACGCGGAAGACCGGGCCCCGCTTGGAGGAGATTTAACCGCGTCTTTGCCTGTTTTTGAGCAATGTGGCGTCACTTACCGCCGATAACACCCCAAGTACACGCCAGCGGGGCGTGAGGGGTTGGAGGGGTGGCACATGGGCATGACGCGTCGTCTGGTTTGTCTTTCGCTGTCGATGTTGGCCATGGCCGGGTGCAGTGCCCCGATGCCGGCGAACATGGCGGCCATGCCCTTTGCCGACGGCGTGGCCTCGCTGGCCAGAGCCGCCATCGGTGGTGCCGCCTACAACGCCTTTCGCATCCAGCCCGAGTTGCCCGAGCCCAAAGACACGCGGGCCGCCGTCAAGCTGACGTATCTGATGAACGACGACCAGGGACACCAAAGCCCGTGGTCGACGAAGATGCTTTATATGCTGGACGACCTGCCCCAGTCCCGGGTGCACAATGTCGTCTTCCGGGATGGCAACCAGGCTGGCGATTCTCGCCTCTTCTACATCCAGAAGGGTGACAGCGAGCCGGGTAAGGTCAACAATCCGATGAGCCTCCTGGCCCCCGGCGTCAACGAGGTCCAGTCGAACAACCCCAAGGTGTTTTCGCAGGTCCTCGGCTGGACGTTCGACCATTACCCGGCAAAGCGCCACTATCTGCAGCTCTACACGCACGGCGCCGGCGCCATGGGGGTCGGTACTGACTCCATGCAGACCGACATGACGGGCAAGCTGCTGCCGAAAGAACAGCAGATCTGGGCCATGCCCATCCCCGCCTTCGCCGAAGCGCTGCGCCAGGGCCTCAAGGGCCGGCAGCTCGATGCCATCTACTTTCGGGCCTGCCTGATGGGCAATGTCGAGGCCCTGTACGAGTTGCGGGGCACCACCCGGTATGCCCTGGCCTCTGAAGACGTCTCCTATTCCACCGACAACTCCAATATGACGCTGCCCAAGCTGTTTGACGATTTGGCCGGCCGGGATGCCGATCCCCAGGCCCTCGTCCGTGAGATGGCCATCCAGGCCCTCGCCAAAAGCGTCAAAACCCCGGATGGCGAGCACAGTGGCTACACCAGCATGGCGGCTGTCGACATCGGCCGCATGGACGAGCTGAAGTCCGCCATCAACAGTTTGACGGTGGCCCTGAAGGCGGCCATGCCCAAGTCCCGGGCGACGATCCTGGCCGCCTACGATGCCGTCCCGGCTTTCAACGGCAAAGAGGAACCCGATACCTACTACGAACACAGCCGGGACCTCTGGGCCTTTACGGCCCAGCTGCAGCAGAAAGTCGCCGAACCTGGCGTGCAGGCGGCCGTGCAGAACCTCCGCAAGGCCCAGAAGGCCGTGATGGTCCACGAGCGGGATTCCTTTGGCAGTGCCGCCAACGGCCTGTCGATCTTCATGCCCGCCCGTAAGGGTGACCCCAAGCAGTGGGCGGGCTTCTTCAAGAACGACTACCCGACGCTGCGGTTCGCCAGGGACTCCGGCTGGGATGACTTCCTGAAGAGCGTCCTGGTCATCAGCTAAGGCTTCCCAAACGTCAAAAGGCCCCCGGGATCGGGGGCCTTTTGACTGGGCGAGGGCCTACTTTTCGTAGGTGGAATCGGCCAACGCCGGTGAGTTCAGCGTGTAGCGGCTCGTGTCCAACTGCGGCAGCACGTCACGCAGCAGGTCCTGCCGTTCCGCGTAGGGCAGGAAGGCACTCTTGAAGCCGTTCAGGACGATCCACTTCAGGGTCATCTCGCTGAAACCCAGCTTTTCGTGGAGCAGCCAGAGCTCGTCGGTGACGGTGGTCCGGGCGAACAGGCGGTTGTCCGTGTTCACGGTGACCCGCACCTGCTGCTCGACGTAGAACCGGATGGGATGCTCGGCGACGGACGGCACCACGTGGCACTGGACGTTGCTCGTCGGGCAGATCTCCAGGGGCACCCGGTGGTTGACGACGTACTGCAGGAGGGCTTCGTCCTCGCGCAGGGTGACGCCGTGGCCGATGCGGTGC